>QHNF01000055.1 GCA_003218345.1 Verrucomicrobiota bacterium
CAATGGATTTTCCGGGCGCTTTTCTGCGAGCGGATCAACGCGCGCGATGGTGTGCCCAAGCGTACGATAAGCGTAGATGAGGCCATCCACTCGCGATTGCAGCGAACTTTCGCGAGCCTCGATGGGCCTGGCTCCTGCGCCATCGCGCTCCGGCACTTCTCCCAATTCGAACCCCTCGAAAAAAGCGGCCCATCCTGAATCGACGGATTCAGGATTCTGCTGCCAACGCCGGTAATTCTCCTCGATTAAATCGAGATTTGCGCGAGCGGCAATGGAAGTGCGCATAGCAGATTTAATCTGCGACGATTAGGCCGCGCGGCAAGTTGACACTGGGTCTCGCGTTCCGTTACTTGCTGCGCGATTAACAGGGATTTGCAATGGATATCGGATCTTCAACTCTGGATAGCGCATGCGTCTCGCGTGCTGGTTTCGGCGTCGCGCCGAACCGAACTCTTCGATCGTATGATTGCACAACGGAAGTTCGCGACGGCCAGAGGCCATCGCCAGCACGCGAGACGCGTGCGCTACCCAGGCAATCTGCCAACTATGCGCTGATTGTTATCATCAGCGCTCTGTTGATCTTTGCCCCAACGATATCTTTGTTAGCTCAGGCCGACCCGGCCTCGGAACCGGCCGTTCTTGCCGTGGCAAAGGTCTTGCCCGCAGTAGTCAATATTAACACCGAGCGCGTGGTTAGGAAAACCCTGCGCGATCCGTTTGAGGATTTTTACGCGCAATTTTTCGGCTATAACCGCGTCCGGCCGCGCGAAATCCGCCAGACCCTTCAAAGCCTCGGATCCGGTTTCATTGTCGACCCGGACGGTTACATCATTACCAACCAGCATGTGGTCGAGCGCGCCGCCGACTTGAAAATTCACGTGACGACGAACGACGGCAAAACATACAACGCTCATTATATCGCTGGCGATGACAAGACCGATCTGGCGTTCATCAAAATTGACGCGCAAACCGCGTTTCCCTTTATCAACTTGGATAATATTTCTCCGAACTTGCTCGGCCAGACAGTGATCGTGGTAGGCAATGCCGTTGGCTACGGCAGCTCCATTAGCCGCGGCGTTCTTAGCGCGGTCAAGCGCAACATCACCGTGGACGACATCGACTACAAAGATCTGGTACAGACCGATGCGGCCATCAACCCGGGCAACAGCGGCGGGCCGGTGATCGATCTCTCCGGGCGATTGGTCGGCATCAGCTCGGCAAAAATGGCGTTCACGCCACAAGGGGTCCCTACTCAAGGATTGGGTTTCGCAATTCCAGCGGAAGTGGTGCGTGAGAGCGTCAATCGGTTCAAGAAAATCGCGCAGAAACAACCCAAGTCACAGAACCAGGCGGCGACCAGCGATGTATCGACGTCTCGGGTGGAAAAGTTATTTGGAATGCAACTCCAAGATTTGAACCTAGAATTAAGCGATGCGCTTGGCTACGTGCGAGGCCGGGGAGTCTTGATTACCGCAGTTGAACCGGAGAGCCCGGCAGATGAAGCGGGAATTGAGCGGGGGCTGATGATTTATCGCGTGGGCAAATCCGAAGCGAATTCTGTCAAACAGGTCGAGGAGCTACTTGGAGCCGTGCAAAGCGGCACGAACTTGGATTTCACTGTTGGTCTAATCCGCGCCGGTAAACAAAACCGGGAGCTCGCCACCGTGAGCATGACGGCTCGCTAAAAAATTCGGCAACACAATCGCGGTTCGATTGTCTCATGGAAATATCGCGCAATGATTAAGGTCGAAAATCTAACGAAACGCTACGCTGGCCAGCCTGCCATCCAGGATTTGAATTTCGAAGTTGGCCAGGGCGAAATCATGGGATTCCTGGGGCCGAACGGCGCCGGCAAGACCACTACAATGCGCATTTTAGCCAGCTTCATGCCGCCTACTTCGGGTCGCGCTAGCATCGCGGGGTTTGACGTTTTTGAACAATCACTTCAGGCGCGGGCGCACCTCGGTTACATGCCGGAAAATGTGCCGCTCTACAGCGACATGCGTGTAACGGAGTATCTGAATTATCGCGCCGCACTGAAGGGAGTCCAGCACCGCCGTGTTGCGGAACGTGTTGGCGACGTGAAAGAACTTTGTGGTCTCAAGGAAGTTGAGAAGAAGCTGATCGGCACCCTCTCCAAAGGTTATCGTCAGCGGGTCGGCCTGGCAGACGCACTCCTACACGAGCCCGACCTTCTTATTCTCGATGAGCCAACGATCGGTCTCGATCCAAATCAAATCCGGCAGGTGCGTGAGCTAATCAAGAATTTGGGCAGGCAACACACAATTTTGCTTTCAACGCACATCTTGCCCGAGGTGGAAATGACGTGCAGCCGGGTCATCATCATTCATAAAGGGCGAATCGAGGCGTGCGATACGCCCGAAAATTTGCTCGGAAAAATCAGGCAGGCCGGCGGTGTAGTCCTTGAAGCAAGAGTGGGAAACGATAACGGAGCCGAGGAACTGAAGAAGATTTCAGGCGTGCGAGATGTGATTACCGATAGGGAGGATGATTGGAAGAGATTTTCTCTGCGAGTGGAATCGGGTGTCGATGTGCGCGAAGAGGTTTTTCGCCTCGCCACCGATCGCCATTGGGCAGTGCGCGAACTGACTCAACGGCGAGCGACGCTCGAGGACGTGTTCGTCGAGCTTACGCATCCTGACGTTGTTTGATTATATGAAGGAAGCAAACGCCCAACGCGCAACATCCAACGTCCAACGCTCAATGCAGACAAGCACTCTTGCTCCTGCTCCTACTCGATCCGCTCACTATCGTCCTGAGCGGAGCGAAGGGTCCCCCATAGGCTCGACGGGTCGCGCCCGGGCGGCTTGGTTGGTTAGTCATGATAAGTGGACTCCTCCCCGTCCGTGCCGGTCAGGATGACAATTCGAAGCCATGCGTAAATTTTACACTCTACTTTCCCGTGAAGTGCGCAGCTACCTCCACTCGCCGATCGCCTACATCGTGCTCGTCTTTTTCCTGATCGTCAGCGGGATCGATTTTTACTTCCAAGTCTCCTTCATGAACCAGCGGCAGGTGCAATACACCGCCCAGGAAGCTTTTTTTAACTCGGTCTTCTTCTGGTTCGCCTTTGTTCTGATTTTTCCCCTCATTACGATGCGCCTGTTCGCCGAGGAATTTAAGCTCGGCACCATTGAGCCTCTCACGACTGTCCCTGTGCGTGACTGGCAGGTGATACTCTCGAAGTTTTTTGGGGCGCTGATCTTCTACATAATCCTCTGGATCCCAACGCTGCTTTACTTTGCTGTCTTTCTCAAGATTACCCATCAGCCGGCAGCGCATTCCGCCGGAGCGTACTGTGGTTCCTATCTGATGCTTTTGTTGCTCGGGATGTTTTACGTCTCGATTGGTTGTCTTACATCGGTTCTAACCAGTAATCAGATCATCGCGGCGGTCATTTCTTTCTGCGCAATTACGCTGCTATTTTTTCTGGGACTCGTTCAGTTCATACTGCTCGATGTAAGCTCCGCAACGCGCGATTTGCTCGGCTATTTCTCCGCGATCGAACATATGGGAACATTCTCTCGCGGCGTGATCGATACACGGCCAATCGTTCTCTACGTGAGCATGACTATTGTGATGCTGACACTCACCTATCAGGCATTCCAATCCCGCAAATGGAGACTCTGACCAATGGCTAACGAGACAAAGCAGCCTCGACCGGCTCAGGGAAAAAAAATTCGCAGGATTCGGATCGGTTTGAACGTTCTCGTCCAAATCGCGCTGATCTTATTCCTTGTTGCGATGGTGAATTCCATCGCCTTCAAACACTACGCGCGTTGGGATTTTTCCCGAGACCAAAAGTATGCGCTGTCAGACAAAACGAAGCGTTTCCTCGACACGATCAAGGGGAAGATGCGCATCACGATTTTCTTTTCGCCCAATACGCCCATCACTGGGGACGTTCAGAATTTGCTGACGGAGTATCAGTATGCGGGTAAGGGAAAAATCGACATCGAGCATATCGATCCCGAGCGCAATCTTTCCCGCGCCAAGGAGCTGTTCGACAAATACAAAGTTGTCACTGACGAGAGTCTGTTGGTGCTCGATTACGAAGGACGCAACAAAACAGTTAAGGCGTCCGAGATGGCTGACATCGACCAGAGTGGAATGGCCCTCGGGGAAGGCCCGCGCGTCACCGCATTCAAAGGTGAGCAGGCCATTACAAGCGCGATGATCGACCTCGTGGAAGGGAAAAAGAAGACTCTTGGTTATATCGTCGGTCACAAGGAACCGCCGCTCTCAGAAGGCAGCGCGATATCCATTCTAAAAACGTTTATCGAAAACGAAAATATCCACTTCCAAGAGCTGAACTTTTTCAATGTAGATGCAATTCCGGCCGAAATAAAAACTGTCATGATTATTGGGCCGCAATACGATTTTTCCGATCGCGAAATGAAACTGTTGCGCGATTTCTGGGATAAACAGGGGCGGATACTACTGTTGCTCGATCCATCGGCGAAAACGCCGAAGTTGGATAGATTTCTCAACGAACTGGGGGTCAAAGTTAACGATGATCGCTTGATGGTTTTTTTGCGCACAGGAATTCAGGAGCTGGCACTAACAAGAGATGTGCAAGCGCATTTTGTGGGCAATAGTCCAATCACAAAACGACTGGCCGACGTGCGGGTAATCTTTTTCGGCGGCACGTCTTCGCTTACGCTCGAGCCGGAGCGCGGCCGGGCTGCCAATATCCGAGTCGAACCGCTGATCCAGGCGGAACAAGGCTACTTTGCCGAAACGGATTACAATACAGACAATCAAGCAAAACTGCAGGCTGACGCGAAGCAGAACAGCAACACACCGCTAACGATTGGCGCGGCAATCGAAAAAGGCGGCAGCGCAGATGAGCGGGTCCAGGTGAATTCGTCGCGCATGATGGTGGTGAGCAACGCGACATTTGTTCAAGACAATGCGATCACGCAAGATCAACAGGCTCTCGATTTCGTCTCTGGCAGTGTGAATTGGCTGATGAGTCGGGAGCAGCTAATCGGTATTGCGCCGAAAATTTCGAAACCTCTCACTTTTAGCCTCAACGAAGACGCGCTGCGCCGGCTGCGGTGGATCGTTCTGATTTTGATGCCGCTGATTCCGGCGGTGATCGGAACCATGGTCTGGTGGCAGCGGCGTGTTTAGGTACACCGTGTTCGGCAAGACAAATTGCTGTTACATATGTTTCACGAGATTGTCCTTACGGAGCCCCGTCCTATTCTGAGTCTTATAGATCAAGCGCGTCGCTTGCCTCACCAAATTGGCAACCCTAGAGGCTTTCGGCGTTGCCCTACAATCGTATGAATTGGAGGACTACGCTCATCTTAGCGGCAATTGCGCTGGCTGTTTTCGCTTATCTCAGATTTTTCGAGATGAAACAACCAAGCACTGAGGAAGCCAGACGCCAGGCCCAAAACATGGTCAATTTCGATCGAAATAAGATCGACGGCATCGTCATTCAAAATGGCGATGAAAAGATCGAAATAAGGCGCCGTGATAACAAATGGCGGCTTGAAACGCCAATCAAAGATCGAGCAGACGGCGCCTCGATCGAGAATTTGTTGTCGGATTTGGAGAACTGGCAGAAGGAAGGAACCATTGCAGCGAAAGATATCGACGCTGATAAGAGTAAACTGAATGAATACGGCCTGAACAAGCCGAAGCTAAAGCTCAAATTGTTCGGTGAGCATAGACCGCCGGAGATTCTGTTTGGAAAGGACGCGGCGCTGGAGGGCAGGATGTATGTGCGCTTTGAGAATTCAAAGGAAACGTTTCTCGCCACACAGTCGATCAAGAAGGACATCGATAAAAAAGCAGAGGAATTCCGTGACAAAAAATTAACGGACCTAACCGCTGCGCAGGTACGCCGCATTACATTGAAGACGCCTGCTGGTGAAATGGAGTTGGAGAAGAAAGGCGATCACTGGGACATACTAAAACCTCTTCGCGCGCGGGCCGACGACGAGAAAGTGGGCGACCTAATCGCGCAAATCACGACGGCGCGCATTCAACAATTTGCGGCCGACGATCACGGCGATCTTCGTCTTTACGGCTTGGCGGAGCCGCGCGGCTCGATCACCTTATTTGGCCAGGAGGAACAAAAAGGCCGGAAGGTAGAGCTCGGCGAGTCGATCAAGGTATTCGGCCAGGAAGATCAAGGTCAGACTCTACAGATCGGCAGCGTGCCGGAGAAAGAAAAGGACCGGGTTTATGTGCGATTTGCCCCGCGTAGGTCTGTTTACACATTGCCGAGAAAGATCGAAGACGTTCTCAACACGAAACCAGTTGATCTCCGGGACAATCATTTGGTTCGGATCGACACAAACATTCTCGATCGAATCACGATAGACGCTTCAGGAAAAGGCAAGACCGTTCTCGGACGCAAAGACGGAAATTGGACAATCGCCGCCCGAAACAATGCGCCGGCAGATTCGGGGGCGATTCAACACTTGATTGACGCGGTCCGAAATGAGCGGGTGAAAAAATTCGTGGAAGACGTGGCGTCAAATCTGCCGAAATACGGCCTTGATAAGCCGCACCTGCAATTAACGTTCAGCTCTTTTGCGTCGGAAAACACCGCCGAGACGAAGGCAGGCGAGCAGCCGTTTGCTACGATTGCCTTCGGAAAAGAAGATGGCGATAACGTTTATGCGCGGCTTGCGGATGAGCCATTCGTCGTGGCAGTCCGTCGCGGTTTGCTGGATCAAATTTCAACCGATCCCTTGCAATGGCAGGAGCTATCGGTCTTTAAGTTTAAACCGGAGCAAATCCATCGCTTGAGTGTCATGACGGACAAAGAACTGTCGCTGGAGCGGGAGCAAAATAATCAGTGGCGCTGGCTGAAAGGCAGTGGCGAAATCAATCAAGCCAATGTGCAATCTGTGCTCAACACATTATCGAGCTTGCACGCTGTGCGCTGGCTGGGAACAGCGATGCCTCAGCACGGTTTCGAAAAACCGCAGCTCGTCCTCACGTTCACAACTTCGCCCGATGACAAGGCATCACATAAGTTAATCGTCGGCACTGGCACGACTGACGGCATGTGGTGGGCGCGCGTGGAAGGACGCGAAGGCACTTTTGTAATCAGCAATCCGGATTTGAACGTGTTAAAACTGCCACTGTTCAGTCAAGCCCCTTCATCGCCGACTCCATCGGCAAGCGCAACTACATCTCCAATACCCAGACAATAAACCGTAGTGCTTGCAAGGCGGCCCGAATGGGTTCGGGGTTACTCGAAGTAGGCGGTCAGCGTCCAGCTATAGTTTCTGTTTCGTCCCGGTATAAATTGTGACGATTCCACCAGTGAGCGGTTCGAACGTCGCGTGCCTAAATCCATTCGCCAACATCAACCGAGACATCGCATCCCCGCTCGGAAATTCCTCGATTGAGTCGCCAAGATAGTCGTAGGCGCTTTTCGTCCTTGTCAGAAAAGAGCCGAGTACTGGCAAGCAGCGATGCAGATAGAAACGATAGATTGCGCGCAGGATCGAGACTGTTGGTAGTGAGAACTCGAGCACGAGCAAGTGACCATTACTTTTAAGCACGCGGGACATCTCACCAAGCGCACGTCCCCAATTTTCCATGTTGCGCAAGCCGAAGGCGATGGCGACGCAATCAATTGAACCATCGGCGAATGGCAGCTTCATCGCATCGGCAAGGATCGTTTGTCGCACACCTTTTCGCTCCGCAAGTTGGAGCATTTCAGGCAAGAAATCGATACCTACAACTTTCGCATCCGGCAATTTCTTTTGCAGCGCGAGTGCCAAATCTCCGGTCCCAGTGGCAAGGTCGACAATTCCATCTGGACGCCAGCTTGCGACGATTTCAGCTGCACGTCTTCGCCAATAGAAATCGATCCCACAACTTAGTAAGTGATTCGCCAGATCATAGCGCGCCGCTATAGAACCGAACATTTGCCGGACTCGCGCAGGTTGCGTTGCGATGCTGGATTTAGTCATTTCAAGGTTGATGGAACATCAGCTCGCAATTTCGGGGCAATTCATTTTTCTGGTTATCATACGGATGTAACTAGACAAGAAAGTTAGGCATCAAGTTGTTATAAAAAAAGGGGATTGCTATTAGGGTCAACTCCGGCTATTTAACAACACATGGATACATCTGCTGAAGCTCTAGAAGAAGCGATCTCAATTCGCCGACAAATTGATAGTTTGGAAAAACGTCTCTCCTCAATCCTGAGCGGCTCAGCTCCGAGAGCCACAGGACCTACCCAAGCGGGGCCGAGACCCACAGCCCCTGCACAGGAAGGGCGCTATTTCTCGGCTACCACTCGAGCCAAGCTTTCGGAAGCTGCTAAAGCTCGTTGGGCAAAACAAAAGACCACGGCGAAACCAGCGCCTGCCAAAAAGAAAGGCGCGCTCACGCCCGCAGGCCGAAGAAGGCTTTCTGAGCTAATGAGGGCTCGCTGGGCGGCACGAAGAAAAGCCGGTGGGACGAAAACAGCTCCGGCACCGAAAAAAGGCGGACTGACGCCTGCCGGGCGAAAACGGCTTTCCCAGCTAATGAAAGCTCGCTGGGCGGCAAGAAGGAAAGGTGGGGCGAAGTAATCTTTCGATCCGAACCGGCATGGCGGGCATTCCGGTTGTTTTGCTCCTGGTGAAGGTCAGTGTGGAGGAAGCCAGGGCCATTGCTCGCGAGAGGACTCGAACCTCCACGGGTTTCCCCATACGGTCCTGAGCCGTACGCGTCTGCCAATTCCGCCACGCGAGCATAAGGCAGTGGCCCTACAGTGCGCGCGCGCGCCCCAGCTGCAAGGCCAAACCATGGGCCATAGCGGGAAGGAAGCGAGTCGTATCCAGACTAGATTAGCCGGAACCTCTCTTGCGCGCGCGAACTTCCAATTGATGAGCTTTGCGCACCTGGCCCAGAGAGCGCAAAAGGTCGGCGTAATTGGACACGACAATCTCGTAATCCTTCGAGGGTTTCTCTTTCACCTCCTCCCAAGTCTTAAGCGAAGCTTGATAAAGCTCTGCCGCTTTCTCATACTCGCCGCGTGAATGATAGACCACCGCCAGGTTGCATTTTGACTGCGCTATGTCGGGCAGCGGAGGTGGATGTAATTTTTCGCGTATCGCCAACGCGCGGAGATGTATTTTCTCTGCTTCAGTGTAACGGCGCTCGTTTGTGTAGAACACCGCCAGGTTATTCAGCACTGACGCTACGTCGGCATGATCAGGCCCGAGTTGCTTCTCGTAAATCTGTAAAGCATGCAGATAACACGGCTCCGCGGCTTTTTGTCGTCCGGACTTACGCAAGATCAGCGCAACATTGTTTAACATTGTGCCGAGATCCGAATAAGGAACGTCTTCAATTTGGGAGCCCGCGGCTATTGCTTTCTGGTAGAAATTGACCGCCTCCTCGGAGTGGCCAAGGCTATCACATAACAATGCCAGCCTGCGGGCGGAGCGAAAAATGGCGCGATGATCTGGCGGTTTTACCTTTTCCAGAATTGCATGCGCCTTAAGCAAGTATGCCTTGGCCGCCGCGCGATCTCCTTTTTGATCGAGAAGCTGTCCTAATTTCTCGAAGCTGGTCGCCACCGGAGTCGCGGTACCCGGGAAAGCACGCTTGGCGATTTCAAGCGCTGTTTCCGCAACGCGAATGGCCTGAGGCAAACGATTCGTGGCACGCAGAGTATCGAGTTTGTCGTTGAGGATGGTCCAAAGCTTTTCTTCACCCTTCATCAATCATCACCACCCCTCGCTTAGTTGGCTAACTAATCGGGTAGCGAGGTCCTCGGTAGCAAGTGGCAAGGCTTGCCGTTCGTCGGTAGTCACGTCGCTGCTCACAAAGAAGCTAGTCGTTCCGACCGCTGCACTCTCTGCCAGCGGTTTGCCATCCCGTCCGGTCAGCGAGTACTTCACACTTAACGCGAGATTAAACTCGGTTGTGGCCAGCACGTTCCCACGCACCGAGCGCGCCGGCAGACGGGTGATGCGGAATACTTCACCCTTCAGAGTCGCGTCCGCTTTATCGTCACTCGCTATCTGATACGTCCCATCCTGTTGTAATTGCTTGATCACAGTATCGGTGACCAATACTTCGACACGAGGAACGAGAGTCCGGTTTGCAAAAGTCGGGACCGCTATGCTGTGAACCTCACGCAGATAGTATGGCTTCACTGGCCCTATGTGATAGCCGAGGCAACCACTTAGGGCGAAACAGGACACTGCGGCAAATAAGGCTTTCAAGGCGCCGGTGAGGCGGACGCTTCGGGAGAGGCCGATGCCCCAGGAGTTGGAGACGCGCCAGAGCTACTGCCCGTGCTCGGCTGAGGCAGCAGCGGTTCAGGCGCAGTCGTGGTATCGGGTGCAAGCGAAGCCGGCGGCGGAAGCGAAATATCCGTCTCCGATGCAGGTAACGGTGCTTCATTATTTGCCGGTCCCGGTTTGGTGGACCCGCTTCGGGCGGTGCGCGCTCCATGCGCGTCGCTCTTTTTCTTGCCAGCTTCTCCCACAGTAAAAGCAGGCTGAAGCGCGGCATCTCCGAACTTTGCGCGCAACTGATCGATTCGTTTCTTGGCTTGATTGCTTTCCTCTGATCCTGGCTGCTGGCGAATCACTTCGTTGTAGTAGATGACGGCCGCGCGATAATATTTTTGCTTGTCGTAAAATTTCGCAACCTTATATGAACTGGTCACCTGCTTGTGCTCAAGAAGGTCAAGGTTAGCCCGCGCCTGCGCGGCTTTCTCGCTTTTTGGATAGTGGAAGAGGAAATCTTGGAACGCAGTTTTGGCGTTGTTCGCCGCGGCGGCGTCCTTTGTGCCAGTCTGCTCTGCAGTGAACCAGATGTAACCGATCTGATATTGCGCGTCTACCGCGACTGGCTCGTTCGGGAACTTGTCCACCACGGCCTGGTACGCCTGAAGAGCCGCATCATTTGCACCCTGTTTCTCGCGAGCAAGACCGATGTCGAACTGCGCGCGCGCTGTATATTTTCCATATGGCGCGGTGCGAACAACGTTGGCGAAAATAGTCACCGCGCGATCCAGCGACGATGCGTACGGAATGCCAAGGATTTTTAATTTCTTCGCGTTCAGATAAATTTCGCCCATGCGAAACTGCGCCTCGACTGCCTCCTCGAAATGCGGACTACCGGGGTATTTTTCCACCAACTGCCCAAATGAATTCGCCGCTGCGAGATAAAGGTGCATCTGTTCCTGCAATTGAGCCGCGCGATAGAGCGCACCGGCAGCTAGGGCGTCTTTCGGATGATGTTTGACAAGAGTTTTGTAAGCCCTGACCGCGCGTTTCATGTTACCTTCTTTTTCGGCAGTCTGTCCGATCTGAAACAGCTCCGCAGCGTTGCCGCTTACTTCTTCCTCACCGGGCGCTACATACTTCGCTTTTTTCCCCGGTTGAAAGACGACAGAAGCCACGCTCGATTCGGACAAAAGAAATGCAGCGGCGGCGAAAATTAAAACGACGCGAACAACGAATTGCATGGGTGCCCGCAGGGTAGTTAACTTATCCGCCCAGTCAAGTTTCAGCAGTCATTATCGCGCAGTTGCTCCGCCGGAATATTCGCCTTTCCTGGAGCGGAAACCTTTCCCAAGATGCAAAAAACCGGCTACTCTTCTGATCTGATTTGAATCTGACCGATCAGCAAAAAATACGCATCGGCTCATGCGCGTGGAGCTTTGAAGACTGGCGTGGTGCTTTTTATCCGTTGGATTTGCCGGAGTCTCACTGGTTGGAATTTTACGCCAACTATTTCTTGGCCGTTGAAGTAGACTCAACGTTTCATGCTGCCCCGGCTGCAAATAGCATCCGTCGTTGGGTTGAAATGATTCCAGCCAGCTTCCGTTTCACCTGTAAACTTCCCCGTCAAATCACACACACCTGCCGCCTGCGCGACTGCACCGCCGAGTTGACCTCATTTCTCTATGCCATCGAACCGCTCGGGCCAAAGCTCCAGGTCATTCTTATCCAACTTCCGCCTTCGTTCGTGCCCAGGGACGGCAAGCTAGCGTTGCGTAAGTTTCTCGAACAGCTTCCACGGGATTTTCGTTTCGCGATTGAATTTCGTCACGCCGGATGGCATCGGCCCCAGTTTATTCGGCTTCTAGAAAAGTATCGCATTTGCTGGGTATGGGCCGATACCACTCCGCTCAACGAACGAAATCTTGCCCCGTTCGAGTTCCTGCCGCGCACCACCGACTTCCTTTATCTGCGTCTGCTCGGCGATTATGCAACGAAATATGATATCAGTGGCGAGCACGTCCATCGTTACGAAGAGCTGCTGTGGAAACGCGAAGCTGCGCTCGAAAGCTGGTCACTGAAAATTGAGCGGCATCTTCCCGAAGTGCGGAATGTCTGGGCATTCGTCAGCAATCACTTCGAAGGCTTTGCTCCGGAAACCTGCCAACGCCTCGCCCAGCGTCTCGGATTTGTGTTGCCTCTACCTTCAGAAACAGAACAGGCGTCCTCGACACAGAGAGGGTCGCAGCTCGATCTTCAGTTATAGCTTGTATTTGAAATAAGCCGGCAGACTGGCAATGCCGGGAGTGTGACAAATGACAAATGACAAATGACAAATGACGAATGACCAATGACCAATGACCAATGACCAATGACCAATGACCAATGACCAATGACGAATCACGAATCACGAATCACGAATCATTACGCTTCGGCATTTGTGTTTTTCGTAAACACATACTTCGCGAATCCCTAAGATCGACATCTTCTCGGCCAGCCGCTGAAAGTTATCGCCAAGTTGCACGTGCGAGTGCGCGTCGGAGGCAATCGTAAAAGGGATCCCCTTCTCTATCGCGAGTTCAATAATTCGATCGCTTGGGTAAAGTTCGTTCACTGGCTTGCGCCATCCAGCGGTGGAAAGCTCGATCGCGAGATTCCGCGCGCGAATGAAATCCAGTGTTTCGTTGACGAGAGTATCGATTTTTACACTTGGCCGATGACCATGGATTTTGATGAGATCGAGATGGGCCAGGCAATCGATTAGCCCAGTCGTTGCTATTTCGCGGACACGGCGAAAGTAATCGGCATTAATCGCATCAATATCGCGGCCTTCGAACTGTGCCGCGCCATCTGGCACGCTGTCGAACATCTGATCAGCGCACTGGAGAAAATGGACTGAGCCCAACACAAAATCGAGTTTTTCCCAATGCTTCTCAATCCAGTTTCGGCCAGCCGCAGAGTGAATGGGATCGTTATCCAACTCGATGCCGGTGCGGATTTTTACATCTAGATTTCTTTCTAGCAAACGATCGATTTCATCAAAGTCGATTCCGGTGTGATAACGATCGTGGTCGGTAAAAGCGATATCGGTTAAACCCAATTTGCGCGCCGAATCCGTCCAGGGCTGGAGAAGCGTCTGCGTGTATCGCTGCACTCGATGTCCCTGCGGATGCGTGTGATAGTCTGAGAAGAGCTGACAGGTCCTTGTTGATAGTTGGCTCACCGACACGATTTGACTCTATCAACTATCAACTATCGGCTATCAACCCCGAAAGGCTTCGGTTCAACTCAAGGCACAGCGAGGAATTTTTGCCGGATTTGTAACTCCGTGTATTGCGGAAAGAAAACTTCGGCGATAAAGACTTTGTTCGGCGTGAGATCACGCGTCGCGATTGTTTCGTTATATTCGATTCGTTCCTGTGGGTTAATTAAAATGGTTACTGGCTTCGCTACGATGGCGTGATTGTCAGACCACTTCGTCAGGATGTCTCCCGTGGAATTCCTCAAATAAATTTCGATCCGCTGGTTCGTCGGAAAGTCGAGCGTAACAGGACGTTTGGACAAATTTGCCAGCGTCACTTTAATACCGAGCTGGCGGACCTCTGATAGCTTAATGGTCTGCGGCGTGATCTGGAGATCGAGAGCCAGCCCACGCAATCTTGGATCTTTATATTGCGGTACTACTTCGGGAGAAAATGGATGTAGAATGCGGCTCAACCAACCGCGTCTGCGCGCCGGTGTCGCTGTGGGCGCGCTATCCTGACCAAGAATGCTCCCGGCGACAAAGAATATCAGAAGCAGCAAAACAAGATAGCGCTTCATGAGCGGGTAAAAAGCCCCGAAACCTTTCGGGGTTGCCAAAATCCTGTCAAACCGTTTATCAATCGGCATGAAAACTCTCTGTGCATTTGCGTTTTGTCTGGTTTGCGCGGCGTCCCAAGGCCTCGCGAAACCACGACATTGCATGTTCCGGGTGCACGCACAAGCGAACCCTCAGGACACCGAGGTATTCGCGACATCTGTTCGCGCTCAAGTATCGGGAAAAAATGTGGCAATCGAAAAAATCGCTCGGATTTCTGAACATGACGTGATCGCCTTTTATCCTTACGCGGCCGCGAACGGAACCTACGGCGCGTTGTTCCAGCTCGACGAGCATGGGCGAATCGCCCTCGACGCCTTAAGCATTGAGCGCAAAGGCAGTCTGCTTTTTGTGTTCATCAACGGTCGTCCGATTACCGAGCTCGAAATCGACAAGCGCGTCTCCGACGGAAAAATCTATGTCCCTTCCGGAATAACTTCGGCCGACGTTGAACTGATGAAAAAAGACTGGCGCTTAATCGGACAAAGGAGGCGCTAAATATTTACCGGGGATTAACTGCCGTTTCTTGTGCGGCTACTGCCTGTCAATAGCCATGGCGATAAAGCAAAACATCGGTGAATCGAATTCTCATCACGATCCGCCCGTTTTTATCGCTGATCTCGTTCAAGCCTCGAGCGAGCGCCACCGACGCATAGAATTTAATTTTTATGTTCTGCAAATACTGCGAATACGGAAGCGGTTTGCTCAAGCCTTCCAGTAGCTGGCTTTTCGTGCGCAGTTCGCCTTTCCAGCTTGAGTCCATCAAATCATCGGCCAAGATTCGCTCGAGAGTTGTGAGGTCGCGCTCGACTAATACTCGTAGCCACTCATGTTCGATCCGAAGAACCGTGCGTTCACCGCGATCTTGCAGACGTATTTCATGGCCAAACGCCAGCGGCGTGAAGGTCGACAGTGCAATCACGAGCGACGCAATAATTCTTCCTGAAGTTTCATAAAAATGCTCCTTTCTAAAAGCCGACGGCGCATGAAGCTTGCGTTAGCAACAACGTTTTTCGGGGTCGCCTTGATGCGTTCCACGATGATGGGACAGAACCAGATTGTAGATCTTGTCTTGCCAACGGATAATGACGCCCTGTTCTCGGGTGGCGGCCCGACATTTTACCAATACGTCGAGCGCAACTACAACGGCGCGAAATCAACACCGTGGGAAGGCGGCCAATACGGTTTTGTGCGCGATCCAACCGGCACATCAGGCGGCGTGATTTATACCCGTTTTCACGAAGGAATCGATATCCGCGCCTTGCGCCGCGATGCGCACGGTGACCCGCTCGACGAAGTGCGCGCCATTGCCGATGGGAGAGTCGTGCACACTAACCTCGTGCCCAGTTACTCGAACTATGGAAAATACATTGTCATTGAACACCGCTGGGACGGCTCAAATTACTACAGTTTGTACGGACATCTGAGTTCGATCGCGGTGCGGCCCGACGATAGAGTGAAACGCGGCCGGCCTATCGCCGTGATGGGTTACACCGGAACGGGATTAAGCCAGGAACGCGCGCATCTCCATTTGGAATTAGATTTGATGCTCAGCGATCGATTCGAAGGGTGGTACAACGCGTTCTTCAAAAACGATCCCAACCACAACGGCATCTACAATGGCATGAATCTGGCCGGCCTCGATATCGCGCGACTCTATCTTGCGCTCCGCAAGAATCCCTCACTCACAATTCCTGACTTCATCAAAACCGAAGAGATATTTTATAAAGTGACACTGCCTAAATCGCGGCATTTCGAACTGCCAAAGCTTTACCCCTGGATGCTCGCAGGGCCGGAGCGAAACGAGAAATCTTCGTGGGAAATCTCTTTTGCGCGCTCTGGCTTGCCCCTAAAAATGGGACTAAGCGAAAAACACGTGACGCAACCTGAGCTGAGTTACGTAAAGAAAGGCTCAATCGATAATTCCTATTTGAGCCGCGATGTAATCTCCGGCCGCGGCGCAAACGCGCATC
Organism: Verrucomicrobiota bacterium; assembly: GCA_003218345.1. Lineage (GTDB taxonomy): Bacteria > Verrucomicrobiota > Verrucomicrobiia > Chthoniobacterales > UBA10450 > Udaeobacter. The sequence continues at coordinate 16,062 of QHNF01000055.1, forward strand.
TTACGGATTACGGCAGGCAGTTAATGCGACTGCTTGTTTATCCCGACTAAGAAGATCGCGCACGTTTAAAATTCCAGGCGCGTCCAGAAAAACGCCTACTTTCAAACTTGACCGGTTAAAAGCAGTCAAGTTTCCGATTCGCTGCATCAACATGAAGTAGGAACGCGTTGCGCGAGTGCCACTCCGTGCGCAATTGCGCCTTGCACGAAACTGAGGCACTCCACGGCACCGCTCGGCTTTCCAGGAAGCGCGATCACCAGGGAAAGATCGACGATCGCGGCCAGACTGCGCGACAGGATTGAGTTGGGCGTAATCTTCATGGATTCAGCCCGCATCACTTCACCAAATCCGGGTATTTCGACTCGCATGATGGCGCGAATCGCTTCCGGCGTGACATCGCGCGGGCCGACTCCCGTCCCGCCAGTAGTCAAGATTAAGCTGCACCCTTGCTGAGAAAAGGAGCGAATTGTTTCCTGAATCCGTTCCGCGTTGTCTGGAATGAACGCTTCGGAAAGAACCTGCCAACCAGTCTTTCGCGCCGCTTCTCTCAGCGCTGGCCCGCCGAGATCGTCGTATTCACCTGCGCTCGCGCGATCGGAAATTGTGATGATGCCAACCTGTATTTGCATTTTTATTTGTAGCGGTGCTCCATAAAGGTCGCAAATCTCATCCAATGAGGGACGGCTTGGGCAGCCATCTATCTAAGAGTGACGGCTGAGAAGCCGTCACTCTTTGTCTAAACAATGGCGACACTCATACACCGCCGCTACAGTTGTCGCTTTGTTTTCTCGATCAAGCGGATATCAGAAAGTTGCATCCGATTATCCACCGCTTTGCACATGTCATAGATGGTAAGCAGCGCGATAGTGACACCGGTAAGCGCTTCCATTTCGACTCCGGTTTGGGCAACTGTTCGGGCAGTACAAGTCACTTCGGCGCCGCTTTGCGATGTCACAATGTCGATCTTAACTTCGCTTAGCGGCAAAGTGTGGCAAAGCGGAATGAGATGCGCAGTCCGCTTGGCGGCCTGAATCCCAGCAATCCGCGCGGTCGCAAGGACATTGCCCTTCGCGATTTGATCTTTCGAAATAAGGTCGAGTGTCTTGCGCTGGAGCTTGATTTTGCCCCTGGCGATCGCAGTGCGCGCGCTCAACAGCTTGGCCGAGACGTCGACCATTTGCGCCCGGCCATCGGCGCCGATGTGGGTGAGGCGCCTCATCAATCAGCCACCGATTGCGATCATTTTGCGGCCCGGCTTGTAATTATCGCGAAAATCATGCTGCTCAGGCTTTCGATCGACGACGTCCAGGAAAAAGTCCTTCAGCTCTTGATCACTTGCGCCGGCACGCAGTGGTTTCATGATGTCGAATTCGAGATAGCTGCCAAGGCAAGGCCGCAATTTCCCGTCGCACGTAAGGCGAAGTTTGTTGCAACTCTCGCAAAAGTGAAGGTTGGTCATCGCGCCAATAAAACCGATCCGCTGCTGGCGGCCGGGAATCTGATAATACGTGGCGGGTCCGTTCGTTCGAAACTCCGGCTTCGGAATCAAACTGCCATAATGCGCTTCGATCCGTCGCTTCGCCTCAACGGCCGAAATAAAATTTTCTTCGTCGAGGACTTCTCTCGTGCTGACGGGCATCATTTCAATAAAACGCAGGATCAAATTACGCGCCGCGGCAAACTCAGTCAGAGGAATCAATTGATCCTCATTTCGCCCGCGCATCAGGACGGTATTTAATTTGATCTGGTGGAATCCTGCAGTGATGGCCGCGTCAATCCCCGCGAGGACTTGCGTGTGCAGATCGCGTCCGGTGATTTCAGAATAAACCTGCCGATCCAGCGTATCGAGCGAGATGTTGACCGATCTGACATCAGCAGTTTGCAAAGCTTGAGCCATTGTCACCTGCGGCTCGACTTCGCGCGCCAGGAGCGTCCCATTCGTGGAAAGACCGATGTCGTGAAGGCCCGAGATTCTCGGAAGTTCCCGA
>QHNF01000226.1 GCA_003218345.1 Verrucomicrobiota bacterium
TTTCAGTTGTTGCGGCCGGAGTCGTGGCGGCTGGGCTCGCCGCCGGCTCGGTTGTTTCGGTCTTTTGCTCGCAAGCCGCGAAGAGCGCGGCACTGGCCAGGATGCAGATGTATTTTTTCATAGTGATAGCAGTTGCAAAGGGCATATTGCTTTAATTATTAATCGGAGCAAGGCAGTTTTTGGCTCTGCGGAATTTCTTTTTTGCGCAGCAAATCCTTGATAATACCGGATTAAAGCGGGGACTCGTATTTGAGGCTGTGCGCGTCGGCTACTGCCTGGCAAGTGAGCCGCCCCTCTCGGGTATTAATGCCGCCAACCAGCGCCGGTTGTCTTTTGCATGCGCCATCCAGCCCTAGATCGGCGAGCAATTCTACGTAGCGAAATGTAACATTCGTAAGTGCCTGCGTAGCCGTGCGCGCGTAAGCAGCAGGCATGTTGGCCACACAATAGTGTGTAACACCTTCCTCGACATAAACTGGATCAAGATGCGTAGTTGGTCGCGACGTTTCCGCGCAACCACCTTGATCGATGGAGATATCCACCAGCACACTTCCTGGCTTCATTTTCTGCAACATCCCGCGTGTGATTAGCTTCGGCGCCTTAGCTCCTGGAAGAAGCACAGCGCCAATCAGCAAGTCGCAATCTGCCATTAGCTCGTGCAAGTTCGCCTCACTCGAATAAAGCGTATTCGTGTTTCCCATCGCAAGATCGAGGTAGCGCAGACGTTCAAGATCCACGTCGAGTATCGTGACGTCTGCGCCCAGACCGGTCGCCATCCGGGCTGCGTTCACACCTGAGGTTCCGCCTCCCACCACAACTACGCGGCCCGGCAAAACTCCCGGCACACCGCCCAGCAACACTCCGCTGCCGCCATTGTATTTGGCGAGAAAATTTGCGCCCATTACCACCGACATGCGACCCGCGATCTCGCTCATTGGTTCGAGCAGCGGCAAACGGTGGTTGGTCTGGATCGTCTCATAGGCTACGGCAGTCACGCCTGATTTCAGCAATGCCTCAGTGAGAGATTTGCTCGCAGCCAGATGCAAATACGTGAAAAGGATCTGGCCCTTGCGCAATAGGGGAAGCTCGGCTTCCAGCGGCTCCTTAACTTTCACAATCATGTCGGCGCGCGCGAAAACCTCACTGGCTTGACTGACGATCTCCGCACCGGCTTTGGCATATTCTTCATCTGGATAACCGGAACCGATACCGGCGTTTTTTTCTACCACCGCAGAATGGCCATGTCGGATGAGCTGATTCGCAGCCGAGGGCAGCAATGCGACGCGCTGCTCCTGTTCCTTAATTTCTTTTGGTACACCGATGATCATCGAAGAGAGTGAATGGTGATAAGTGATCAGTGAATAGTGGTAAAGCGAAATCCAGTGACACGACTAGCTGAATTTCCATTCACAAGTCACTAGTCACTAGTCACTAATTCAAAGATGGATCATCCGGTGCCGCGGCCAACATTTTATACCAGGGTCCCAAGCTGCGCATGATGTCGAACCAGAGATTCGGCAGACGATCGAGCTTAAGCAGCGAACGATTGGCTTTTTGAAGAAGCCACGCTTTCTGCCTCATTTCGTTTTCAAGCTGACCTGCTCCCCAGCCCGCGTAGCCCACAAACGCACAAATTGTAGCGGCTTTTTTTTGGCCAGCCGAATCGCTTGCTTCCTCCAAACCAACATTGTGATTAAGTTTGAGCCCTTCGCCTTTCTGCCATTTAAGTTCCGCAAACATTAGCTGGTTTTTCCCAACCGGCCCGCCGAGAAAAACAGGCACTTTAGCGAGGATCGACGGCGGCGCCTCCGTCACGAGATCGGCCACTTGTCTATCGAGCGGACGGTTGATAATCACACCGAGCGCTCCCTCGTTTGGATCATGCTCGGAAATAAAAAGGACGGTTCGGCGGAAATTCGGATCGAGCATATTGGGATGAGCGACCAACAACGAACCAGCAAGGCTGCGCGAGCGTGGTTCGTCACCCAAGTTCCGCATGTAAAACTAGAAACCGCGACATGCGGGTGCGCAACTCCGTCTCGCTAACGATTTCTCGCGCCGGCCATGCAAGAGAAAACGGCGAAGCACGAATGTCGAATGGTGAAGAGAATCCGAATGATTTCTAATGACAAATGAGCGATCGCCGAGGTGTAAGCATTCGGATTTTGTTATTCCTTCGTCATTGGTCATTCGAGAGTCGTCATTTTTTCCAGTTTTGTTTGTGTGATTTTTTCACATAAATTTTTGTTGCGACCAGCCGCAAGCTCGTTTAGTAGCCTCAAAGTTTTCACGATTGTTCTGGGGGGAACAGCCGCCCTTCACGCCTATCGGGCGTGGGGGGCGGTACTTTTTTGGGCGAAATCGAATGACGAAGTAATGACCACGCCGTTTGATGTAAGAATGTCGTCTGCTGATTCGTCATTTGTCATTCGTCATTAATTCGGCATTCGTCATTCGTGCTTCGTCATTCTATTTCACGATTGGCGCGAATCTCCTGGCCAGCTGCGTTCGGTCTGATCACGCTCATCATCACGGCTGCCGCTCTGATCGTTTTCCTCCGGTTGGAGAGCTGGCCGGCGCGCACAGCCCAGCAAAGCACCGCCGAGCTCGAGCGGTTGGGTAAAGATTTGCGCGCTGCTTTTATCGACATTGCGCATCTGCAGCCGCGCATCACGATTAACAACCGTGTTTACATGGAACAAACGACGCCGGTGACCGAGCTGGTGGTCCTGTCGCGACGGATCGAAGTCGAACATGAACTGCTCCATACCTGGGTGGGCAGTTCGAAGCGGGTAAAACTGCACGGCACATTTCTCGTCAAAGCCGGATTCGATCTACAGCAGAACCTTTCAATCGACATTCGACCGGATGAAATCATTGTTCGGCTCCCACGCGCTCGGATTCTCGGAGTAGAGCAGGACCACGTGGACGTCCTCGCATTCGAAAATGGGTTATGGAACCGAATTTCCGGTGAGGATCTGCAAAGCGAATTGTCGATATTGCCTCAGCTTGCCCGGGAAAAAGCGGCAGAAAGCGGATTGCCAGCTGAA
>QHNF01000217.1 GCA_003218345.1 Verrucomicrobiota bacterium
AGGGAGCGCGTGCGGACGTTCCAGGAAGACGCGGAGCAATATGTGCGCGAAAATCCCACCAAAGCGGTATTCACGGCCCTCGGAATTGGGTTTGTGCTGGGTTTGATCTTTCGGCGTTAACTCCGAAAGCTTTCGGAGATGATCAGCGAGAGCACTCGGTCCCGCAATCCTGCGGGGCATGCCGGTTTGCTCGAAAACGTGCTGGCGCTCGTAAGCGCGCTTGCAGCATTTTTCGAAAGCCGTTTTGTCCTTGTAGCTGAGGAATCAAAAGCGGCCTTGGTGCAAGTGCTGATACTCGCTGGTTGCGTGGTTCTGGCGCTGCTTCTCTGCGCGCTGGGCTATGTTTTTCTCATCACAGGCGCCGTTGTTGGGGTGGCGCACCTGGTTGGGATTTCATGGCATTGGATAGCGTTGGCCGCTGCCGGCGTGCACTTCTTAGTTGCGCTGGTGTTGCTTCTGGTCGCGCGCAGCCGCATCACTAAACCACTCTTTCGCGCCACGATGGCTGAACTAAGGAAGGATCGCGAATGGCTGAAAAATCTGGACGCAACAAATCAATCGACGAACTGAGGGCGGAAATCGAGCGTTCCCGCGAGCGCGTGGGGCGCGATCTGCGCGGCCTGCGCCATGAACTGGATTTTCCGGCAAAATTCCGCAGATCATTTCGAGAACAAACTGTTTCCTGGATCTCAGCCGCAGCCGCTGTCGGAGCGCTGATCGCATTGGCACCGATGCGGAAGAAAAAAATTTATGTCGATGCAAAGGGCAGGCGTAACACAAAGAAGAAGCTTGCTGAAACCGGCTTTGCCCTTGCTGCGCTGAAAATCGCGGCAAGCCTGGTGCGACCGGTGATTGTCGAGTTTGCCAAAAATCGACTGACTGATTATGCCGGGCGATCACGCCACAAAACATAAGTCCCATGTGTCTAATATGTCCGATGGGACGCGCTCGTTTTAACATTTACGCGCTCGGCCCGGCCGGGTAATAATTTCCCGCAGCCGCCCATGATCGCCAGGTCTCAGGACATCCCAGTCGAATCGCATCCGCTTGGCACGTGGATGACTATCTCGAGGTTGGGCAAAAGGCCGGCGCCTCCGATGTCCATCTGGCCGTGAACGCACAACCGAGATGGCGTTTGCATGGGACCCTGCAGCCGATCTGGCCCGACGCACCGCGCCTTACTGCAGAACAAACCGCGGCACTGGCTGAAAAGTTCGTACCTAACGTATATAAAGAGGAACTCAATAACCGTGGGGACTCGGATTTTGCGTATGCAAACGAGTTCGCCCGTTATCGCACCAGCGTGGTCCGGCAGCGGCTGGGAATCGAAATTGTTTTCCGCGTGATCAATTCCAAGGTGCGCACCATGGACGAACTAGAGTTGCCAGAGCATCTCAAGTTACTCACCCGTTATCAGAACGGCCTGGTCCTGGTGACGGGTTCGGTAGGAACGGGTAAATCGACGACGCTGGCGGCGATGGTCGAGCAAATAAACATGGAGCGGCGCGATCACATCATCACTCTCGAGGATCCAATCGAATACATTCTAAAATCGAAAAACTGCCATGTTACGCAGCGGGAAATATTCACCCACACCGACTCTTTCGGCGCGGCTCTGCGCGCTTCGCTCCGAGAGGATCCGGACGTGATCATGGTTGGAGAAATGCGCGACTTGGAAACAATTTCCCTGGCCATCACCGCCTCCGAGACTGGTCATCTTGTTTTGGCAACGCTGCATACCAGTAACGCTTCGCGCACGCTAGATCGTTTGCTAGATGTGTTTCCGCCCGAGCAACAGGAACAAATTCGGGTGATGGTCAGCGAATCTTTGCGTGGAGTCATCAGTCACCAGCTGATACCAACGGCGGACGGCACCGGGCGCGTCTTAGCACTGGAAATTCTTACCAACACACCGGCGGTGGCCAATGTTATTCGCGAAGCCAAGACATATATGCTGCCGGGCATTATTCAGACCGGCAAAAAACAAGGCATGCGTTTGATGGACGATACGTTGATCGACCTTTACGATCGCGGCCTGATTAGTGCTGAAGAAACTTACGCGCGCGCCGACCAGAAACTAATGATCCGCCAGCACATCGGCAAATGACGAAGCTCGAATGACGAATGACGAAAAAATGCCAAAATCGAAACTCGAATCCATGTTGCGCTGTTTTCTAGGTGGCGCACCGTCCCGGGTGCTGGCGACGGCGTCTAGACGCCACGAACTTTTGCTAGCACCAACGAGCAAGGGTAAGAGATGTCGTCAGACAGAACGAGTATGATCTATAGTTCCACACTTGGGAGGATGAATTGCGCAAGGAAAGAATGTTTCGGCGCGACGCCGAAATCAGCACGCGGGACGCGCGCGCTACCCAATCTTCTCGGCCCTAGACCTGGCAGCCGCAATAATCCAGACCTTCATGCCTAACCAATTCTTATCCGTGTTATCCGCATAATCCGCGGTTCTGAGAATGCCTTACTTGAATCAGTTCCTTAGCGTAATCGTCAAACACGGCGGGTCCGATCTGCATATCGGTGAAGGACAGCCGCCGAAAATGCGCATGCATGGCGATATTACGCCTATCCGTGCCGCCGCAGTAACACACGAAGAAGCCGTGCAGATGATGAGCGAAATTTGTGGCCCGCGTAACTGGGAACTCTTCGAGCAACGGGGCGACCTCGACTTTGCCTATGAAATGGATGAAGCCTCTCGTTTCCGCAGTAACTATTTCAAACAGTCAA
>QHNF01000218.1 GCA_003218345.1 Verrucomicrobiota bacterium
GCCTGATAATTGATGCGCGCGTTCACTTGCTCGAAGGTTTGGTCGGGATTTGGATCATCCACAGAATGATACCCGAAAGTGCCGCCAATGCCGACTACCACCTTTGGCGTCCAACTGTAGTTAATGTAAAGACCGCCTGAAAAAATTTCGGAACTGATGAAATCAGGATAGTCATAGATCGCGGCATCAAATTCGCCCGTTAGAAATAGTTTTCCGGTCAGCTCATAATTTGCTCTTAACCGTGTGTCGTAGAGGTTCAGTCGTGTGCGCGCGCTCACATCGATAGTTGCCAGCAGTCCGGTCGTATCAAGCGTGCTATTAAGATTTGCCCC
>QHNF01000219.1 GCA_003218345.1 Verrucomicrobiota bacterium
CTGATAAAGATGTTGTCGTCGTACACGCCTCGAATTGTCAGCCGAAGATTGTAGTGAAAGCGGCGCGGTTCCGCTGAGGCAACGGCCTCGCCACTTGGCGTAATGTTCTTCGCGTCGAGCGCCCCGAGGGGACCCGTAGGCGGTGGCATTATCTCGTTCTGCGCCACCTTGTAGTCGGCTGTTGAAGACAAGGACAACGGCTGCGCTGTCGAAGGAGAGGGCAACGGTTCCGCTGAAGAAGAGGGCAACGGCTCAGTTGGTGAAGACGACAAGGGCTCCGTTGAAGAGGGCAATGGCTCCTCCGGAACAGATTCTTGCCCTTGCAAAGTAAGAGCGCCTGCAATAAAAATTCCAGCGACAAGCGCGATGCCTGCCCAGCCGCTGACCGGCCGGACGGACTTCCCGGTACCGTTTGCCGTGGGGCACTGAAAGCGGATACAACGGTAAATTACCGACGCGAAACGGGGACGCACGGCGGCGAGGTTAGTGTTCCGCTACAAGGCGGTCAACCGAAAAAAATTTTACTTCAAATCGCCTAACGAGAAACGTCGGCTTGCCAGCCGTCGCAGCGAAACTTGCGTTGCGATTCTTCGCGTAAGACGTTTAGCGGTTCGAGATTTCACCATCATGCCCGAGCACGAAAAGACGCTGACAATCAATGAAATTTATCACTCGATCCAAGGGGAAAGCACCTGGGTGGGGTGCCCGTGTGTTTTTGTGCGGCTGACTTTCTGCAATCTGCGCTGCAATTATTGCGATACTGAGTACGCGTTTTATGAAGGGACGAAACAAACTCTGAAGGAAATCGTGGACGCTGTAGCAGCGTTTCGCTGTCCTCTTGTTGAGATCACAGGCGGCGAGCCGCTGCTGCAGAAAAATGTGCTGCCTTTGATGTCGATCTTGTGCGATGCGGGCGACACGGTCTTGCTCGAAACGAGCGGTGCGCACGATATCTCAGAAGTCGATCCACGCGTGCATCGCATCATGGATTTGAAGACGCCGGGGAGCGGCGAAGTCGAAAAGAACCTTTGGTCGAATATCGATCATCTCAGCTCGCGTGACGAAGTAAAATTCGTGATGGGATCGCGCGAAGATTACGAATGGTCGCGCGACAAGGTGCAGCGTTACAATCTCCTTTCGCGCTGTCACGCTGTGCTATTCTCGCCGATTTTCGGCCGGATTGATCCGCGCCAAATCGTGGAATGGATCCTGGCGGATAAACTCGACGTCCGTTTTCAGCTTCAGATGCACAAATTCATCTGGAGTCCGACACAGCGGGGAGTCTGAGCGCACGCGGGGTCCCCGCTATCATCCTGCGGGGCGAAGAATCTCACAATCGAAGCTTGGGTTAGCTTGGATTCAAAGAACAGTCGCATCGGTCTATGAGAGGTCCCTCTCCGCAACTACCGGATCGGGATGACAATGCAGGCAGAGCAATGGTAATTTCCTAAGCGTGCGGGCTCGATTAACGAAAGATTTTACTTTTGAGGCCGCACAGACTTTGCCTAATGCGCCGGAAGGTCATAAATGCAGAGGGATGCACGGGCACAGTTTCAAAGTGGAAGTTTCTGTCGAAGGCGATGTCGATCCAAAAACCGGGTGGATTTACGATCACGCGAATATCAGCGATGCGATGAAACCACTCCTGAAGAGGCTAGACCACAGTTATCTCAACGATATCGAAGGGCTTGAGAATCCAACGATCGAAAAAATGGCAGAATGGCTCTGGAAGAAATTGGAATCGCAATGTCCCGGGCTTTGCGAAATCATCGTGCACGAAACGCCAACGGCGCGCTGCGTTTATCGCGGCGGGTAAAACATGGCGATTGCGGTGGCGCAGGGGACGCCGCACTACAGTTAATATTCGGGCGCACGGATCGTACCAGTCTCACTTGCTTCCTTGCGCGCTCATCCGAAAACCGAGGATCGGTAAATCGTTGAAGTGTTTCAAAAGGTCGAACGCTTGCCGTTGCAGCGACGTAACAACGTACCGATTTAGCGTCTTTCCAAGCGACCAAAGAAGTCTTCAAACAACGCGTCGTAAATTGTTCCTCGCTCCGGATGATATTGCACCGCTAGCGCGAATGGATAATTCCGGAGGCGCATTTGTTCAATGACATCGTCGGCAGCGCACCACGCTTCGATTTCGAAACCGTCTGCGACACGGTCGACCGCCTGGTGGTGTGAACTGTTTACTTTTTCGAATCGATGATTCGCGGCTGTGTCGTAACGCAGCGGCTGAATATCGCGGTCTCTTTGGTCGGGGTGCTTGTGACCTGGAACGTCGAGCTTAAGCGTGCCGCCGAGCGCGACGTTCAAGACTTGGATGCCTCTGCAAATGCTGAGGATCGGCAGGCCGCGCCCGACCGACTTCGAAATCGCATCGAACTCCCAGCGATCTCGCGTAGGATCCAGATCTTTATCGATTAAGGTTGGATCGACAATTTCCTGGCGCA
>QHNF01000220.1:0-1394 GCA_003218345.1 Verrucomicrobiota bacterium
TGCAACCGAATTATGCAGATGCCTATTACAACCGCGGTAATGTTCTTTTTGCGAAAGGTCGCATCGACGAAGCAATCGCTGATTGGGAGAAAACTCTCCAAATACAACCCAATGACGCGGATGCCCATACCGGGCTTGGTAATGCTCTTTTGGGGAAGGGGTCGCTACAGGAGGCGATTGCCCATTACGAAAAAGCTTTGGCTTTAGCTCCCGAAGATCCTCATTCTCGTAACAACGTTGCCTGGGTATTGGCGACAGCTTCCGATGCCTCAATCCGCGACGGCGCCAGAGCGGTCGGATTTGCCCAGGCAGCAGTGCAGCTTACAGGTGGTAGAGAACCACGGTTTCTCAGGACGCTCGCAGCTGCTTATGCGGAGAGCGGCCGGTTCTCTGAAGCCCTCGCTGTGGCCCAACAAGCTGCAATCATAGCTACCATGCAGGGGAAGAGCGACGTGGCGAATCGTCTCGAGAAAGACCTTGTGCTCTATCGCGGACGCCTGCCGCTTCGGGAAAACCCTCCCGGTAATTAATTCACGATGGATTATGCGGATATCACAGAAAGATGACACCATTGAAAGCAGCGCTGCGATGACGAAGCCCGAATGACAAATGACGAAGGAAGCACAAAGGCCGCATGATGAAGAAGCGGCGTCACCACGACTCGCCATTTAATCAGCCGCTGCGTGACCTAGCCCAACAAATGGTAATTCGTCTCCATGACGAAAACGCACAACACCAAAGCGGAATGCGCAAGTCATCTGAATTGGACGTTGAGCGTTCGACATTAAAAACTCTTTCGTAAGGGATTCTGAAGACTGTGAGCAAGAGCAAGAACAAGAGCAGACCCAAGAAGAACACGCGCGAGTTGTCCAACAGTCCGTCAGAAAAGGGCTCCTCGTGGAGGTTCGCGTCTTTTTATGTCTGCCTCGCTTTGGTTGCAATCACTTGGTTCGTTTTTGGTCAAACTCTGCGGCACGATTTCGTCAATTTCGACGATCACGTGTATGTGTATGAAAACCCGCAGATCACGCGGGGACTCACAGCCGATGGCCTCATCGACGCATTTACCCATACTCACGCACGAAACTGGCATCCGCTGACGACTATTTCGCATATGTTCGATTGCCAGTTATACGGAATGCAGGCGGGATGGCATCACTTTACCAATGTGCTGCTTCATACGGTAGCAGTGCTCTTGGTCTTTCTCGTGCTCAATCAAATGACCGGCGCGTTTTGGCAAAGCGCTTTCGTGGCATCGCTGTTCGCCATTCATCCGCTGCACGTCGAATCCGTCGCATGGGTCTCGGAGCGCAAAGATGTGCTCAGCGCCGTCTTTTTCATGCTTACGCTAGGCGCCTACGTGCGTTATGTGCGCAAGCCATCCGTTGGTCGCT
>QHNF01000220.1:1505-5447 GCA_003218345.1 Verrucomicrobiota bacterium
GTCAGAGACGGCGAGTCAGTGGTCCTGCCTTCGCCAACCAGCCTTCGTGTAAAGCTACGGCGCGACAGGCAGTGGTCAGTGGTCTCGTAACGGAAAAGATTCCGTTGTTCGTACTGTCCGCTATCTCTTGTGCAGCGACTTTCCTGGCACAGGTCTACAGCACAGAAGCAATCGAGCAATTGCCATTCATGTGGCGACTGAACACCGCGGCTGTCAGTTACGTTGCCTACATTTGGCAGATGTTCTGGCCCGCACGGCTGGGGGCTTTTTATCCGCACCCCAACGACCAGCTGCCTTTCTGGCAGGTTCTTTTGGCAATTGCGTTTCTGATCTCAGTCAGCCTGTCGGCAATCCTTTGGAGGAAAGAACGACCGTACATTTTCACCGGCTGGTTTTGGTATGTCGGGATGCTCGTGCCCGTGATCGGCTTGATACAAGCCGGCGAGCAAGCGCGCGCGGATCGATACACTTACCTGCCGCAGATCGGTTTGTATGTGCTGATTACGTGGGGCATCACGGATCTGATGGCAAGCATAATGACGCGCAAATCCGGCTCGCGATCTGTCGCGACCAGCCTGCAGCCGATCACTCGTGGATCGCGCGGAGTCCGAACAGACGGCCCACAGAGCCGTGGCTACAAGCCATTCTGCGCCGCGATCGCGGCGGCAATCATCATTGCGTTGAGCTGGCGCGCGTTTGTGCAGACGTCGTATTGGAAAAATAGCGAGATGCTCTGGAACCACACGCTGGCTATTACGACTAATAACGACATGGCACATAACAGTCTCGGCGATCTTTTCCTGCGACGGGGCGAATTGGATAGCGCGGTTTCGCACTTCGAGGCGGCGTTGGAGATTCGATCGCGCAACGCTGCCGCCCACTACAACTTTGGCGGGGCGCTCATCGAGAATGCTCTTGCCAGCGCCCTCGCCCGAAAAGGTCGGCTAAGTGAAGCAATCGGCCATTACGAGAAAGCGGTGAAACTGCGACCTGATTACGGCGACCCGTATTTCAATCTTGGCAGCATTCTATTTCAGCAGGGCCGCACTGACGATGCGATTGCACAATGGCAGAAGGCGCTTGCGACCCAGCCGAACGACGCAGGCTTCCACACTGCTCTGGGCAACGCGTTTCTTCAAAGACGATTACAGAAAGATGCAATCGCCGAGTACGAGCATGCGGCACGGATCTCCCCGCACGACCCCGTGGCTCGCAACAACTTGGCGTGGCTCCTCGCGACTTCTTTCGATGCTTCAATTCGCGATGGCAACCGGGCAATCGAGGTCGCCAAACAAACCGTCCAACTTTCCCGCGGCAAAGATCCCAATTATCTCCGGACTCTCGCGGCTGCCTACGCGGAGGTCGGTGAGTTTTCTGAGGCTATCGGCACAGCAGAGCAAGCCATGCAAATAGCCATTGTGCAGGGCAAATCGGAGTTAACGACTATTCTTGAAAAAGAAGTCATCCTCTACCGGGCGCATACGCCGCTGCGAGAACCGGGAGCCGAAAATTAAGCGCATTGGCCGCAAGTTGTAGTCGCCTCGCTGTGTCGGGGCGCTCACGGCACGTTGCTCGTCTACCGGACTAACGGATGTCGTTGTGAGACCCCTTTTCTGGGTCGAGGTGTTCCGGTCCCATTGCTCCCGAAACAGGGCGACAGAGCGCCGTGACTACGATTTCACTTGTGATATGGCAACCCGAGTTCGTAGAGCGCGATTTCGTCTTGGAGAGCATTGGCCAGAGTGGAATTGCCTTGGATCTCTGCCTCCTGCAATGCCTGTTGAGCAGTTTCCTTAGCCTCAGCAAACCGGCCAGATTCTGCGTATGCCGCAGCCAGGATGCGCAGAACAATCGGGTGATTTTCACTTCGAGAGCTTTCCGAGCCGACGTGTTCGGCCAGAAGGACAGCCTCTGATCCATTTCTGAGCGATGGGTCCGACGAAGTCGCTAACAGCCAGGCCAGGTTGCTTTGAGCGGCAACATTGTTCGGCGCGACACGGAGTGCGTCCCTATATTCCGCAATTGCGTTTCGGACACGCCCTTTCGCAAGAAACGCGCTGCCCAAGTTTGCATGGGCGTCCGCGTTCTCAGGAACCAGCTCCAGAGTTTTTTGGTAATGGGCAATCGCTTCGTCCGTCCGCCCTTTGCGAAGAAGAGCACTCGCGAGATTGTATTGAGCATCGGCCTGATCAGGCAAGACTGCCACGCACGCTAAGTAACGAGTGATCGCGCCATCTATGTCGCCCTTGGAAAGAAGCGCGTTCGCCAAATTGCACGACGGATCGGCGTAGTCCGGTCGAATCGCCAGTGCCTTCTGGTAATGAGCGATCGCATCATCAACGCGCCCGCTTTGAAATAGCGTGACGCCAAGATTGTTGTGCACTTCCGCGTCAAGAGGATTAATGGCCAGCGCTGCTTCGTAATGAGCGATCGCATCATTGACTTCGCCTTTCTCAGACAGCAGGCGTCCAAGGTTATAGTGGGCTTCCGCATAACTTGGCCGTAGTGCGATAGCCTGGCGATAATGAGCTATCGCCTGATCAGCTTCGCCTCTATCGCGAAGAACGATTCCCAAATTGTAATGAGCCATCCAGCAACGAGGATTTTTTGCAAGGGTCCTTGTGTACAAGGAAATGAGATCATGGTAAACAGCGGTTTGCTGCCACGTTAAAAAAACAAGTCCGAGCAAAAGTAATCCGCACAGCCCAAGGAAGGGCGGTTTCGTAAGCGCCCCGGGCGGTTGGGCCGCCTTCGCGCCGCTACGGTGTGCCAGGGAAACCGCCGCTCCATGCGTTGTCGCCTCGCGTCGAAACGGTTTCAACGGCAGTGAATCGATTCCGGTTACGACGGCAGCGCCAGCTAGAGTGAGCGGCGCCATGCTGGCAAGATACTGGAAATGATCGCTCACAAACGAGTAGCGAAAGAAAAAGACGCTGAAAAAGCCGAGCACAGGAAACAAGGAAACCACATAGTACGCGGCGGCAAAGAACACGGGGCGACTCCATTTCGCCCGGATCAACCACAAAGCGAGCAATCCAGCTAGTGCCGCAAGCAGCGGCAGATAGGCTGTGAGCCTCGACGGTTCAATCTCCCACCGTGGATAGATGAATATGAGCGGATGCGGCCAGACCAGTTTCGCCAGGTAAAACCATATCGCGCGCCCCGCGATGATAAGGCGTTCCGGCAAGGTCTGCGCCCACTCAGCGCCAATTGCACGAGCATGGAATTTCTGTTCCAAAATCGTCCAGGCGCTGGCAGCCGCTGATATTAGTGCAAACGGTGCGAGCGCCGCAATGTCGCGCCACTGGACTCGTCCGCTTCGCCACCAGAGACAAAGCGCGAGCACAACCGGCAACATCACCGTGGACGGCTTGCTCGCGATCGCCATGACGAAAAACAGAAATGCCAAACCAAAGCGCCACCAGCGTGCGCGATCGCTGGTTCGTTCGGCATCGAATCGCAGAAAACAGAAGATCGACAAAAGATAGAAAACGCACGACTGCGTGTTTTTCAATTCAGTCACCCAAGCGACTGATTGTACCATCACCGGGTGCAACGCCCAGAGCGTTGCTCCGAGCCAGGCGCCGCGAACATTGAGTTGCCGCAAGACCTGCCAGAGCAGGACCGCCGAGCCAGCGTGCAAAAGCACATTCAGAAGATGGTATGACCATGGAGTCAGGCCGACGACCTTGTGCAGCGCCCAGAAGGTCGTAAGCACCAGCGGGTAATAAACCGCCCGCGCGCTGGTCCAGATTTCATTCAATCCCAGCGGCCCAATCACGCACGGATTTTGGGTCAAATGCGATTCATCGTCCCAAATGAATCCGGCAGTAAAGACCCTGGCGTAGGCGATGAAAACGAGCGCGATGAGGAATAGCGCACCGAGCCAGTTTCGCTGCCGGAAGGAGGATATTGACTGGCCATTGTCGCTTAACTTCGGTG
>QHNF01000236.1:0-6619 GCA_003218345.1 Verrucomicrobiota bacterium
ATGCCGCCGCAGTTTTCCGGCCTAGACCGATCCCCGGGATGTTATCGACTGAATCGCCGGTTAAGGCGAGGACATCGCCGATAAGCTTGGGCGGAACCTCCCATTTTGTAGTGACTTGATCTTCGCTCAGCAACGCGAATGCGTCCTTCGGCGCTGCGAGATCCGCCTTCGCTGTGGTATAAACTTTCACGCACGGCCCGACGAGTTGATACAAATCCTTGTCATTGGTTGCGAGCACAACTTCCATCCCGGGCCGCTTGCACGCGGCAATGGCATAACACCCCATCAGGTCATCGGCCTCGGTGTCCGGGAGAGAGATATTTCGAAAACCCAGCAGGGGCGTGAGTTTTTGGATAAAGTCGAGTTGCGGGATCATTGGCTTCGGCATCTCTTTGCGTGTTTCTTTGTAGGCAGGCTGGAGTTCCACTCGCTTCTGCGGCACCCCTTCATCCCATACCACGGCACCTAGCTCCGGTTGCAAATGTTTGACCATCAGCCGCAACGTTTTTGTAAATCCAAAAATTGCGTTCGTTGGTTCCCCCTTCGAATTCGAGAGATTCGGGATAGCGAAGAACGAACGATAAACGTAGTAGTGACCATCGATAAGCAGCAGTTTCATTGGAAGGCTGATGCTGGATTCTGGATGCATGATGCTGGATGATCAAGGAATGACCGAAGAATGGATCGTGCGCGTGCACGGCACGGAATATGGTCCCGCTGATGTCGAGACGCTTCGCGAGTGGAAAGCGGAGGGTCGGCTGCTTCCTGGAAACGAAGCCCGTCGAGCCGATTCCGATCTTTGGACAATAGCAGCGGAAATTCCTGGGCTGTTTGGTGTAGCGGCCGCAGGGCCTGCATCGATTTTGTCGAACAGGTCAACGGTCGAGCGTCTGACACAAGCGCCCCTACAACAACGTCGCAGTCTTGCGCAGATTTTGACCGAAACGTTTCGGATTTACTGGAGAGGCTTTTTTCAATTCCTTACCCTTACGCTTCTGGTCTTGTTGCCATCGGTATGCAGTCAGTTGGCGAGTCCATGGATGCAAACGGCGCAGACTCCGGATGTCGATTTGCGCGCTCTCGCTGCGGGGAGCTTTGCCTTCTTGATGTTCATCCTCTCGATAGCAATGTGGCCGATTTACGTGGCGGGCATCCAAATCCTCGCCGCTGGGATGGCTGCCGGACATCGAGTTAGTTTGGTCGCCGCGCTGAATGAAGCTGTGCGGTTTTGGCCGCGTGTCGCGGTGCTTTGCGTTTTCGTGTATGGCGTTTTCTTCTTGCTCACCATATTTGCGTTCGGAATCGCCGTTTTGGTGGCGGCTGGCGCCTCTTCGTTATTGTTGATCTTTTTCGCCCTGGCTTTGCTCATCCTGCAGGTTTGGATGTTCGGACGCTTCTTTGTCAATGTTCTCTTCTGGCAGCAGTTTGCCGTCCTGGAAGGCGGCGGTCTTGCCGACTCATTGCGCGAAAGCAAAAATCTCGCGCGCAGCGGATGCGATCTTCCGTGGTTCCAACGTCCGATGTGGCGCGGCGTTTTCATCGCCTCAATTTGGTTTGCGTTTGTGCTGGCGATCACGCTGGGTCCGGAATGGACGACGCTGCGGCATTATTTTAATGAATTGATGACGACCCAAGATCCGCAGGCGCTTGTGCAAAAACTAACTGAAACCCAGCAAGCTCACGGCTTTGACATTTCCAGTTTCGCGCTTGGCGTCCTGCAAAAGATTCTCCAGCCGCTGCTCGGCATTGCGTTCGTGCTGCTGTATCTGGACAGCAAAATCGAGGTGCCTTCACATATGAAACGAGTTGTAGGCGCTAGCGAACGCGACGCGGTTCGCTAAAAAAAATCCGTGCGATTTTGGGCACTGGTACAGTTGGTTTATGCAAACCTTTTCAGATTTCAAACTGTACCAGTGCCCGATTTTGTCTCACTTTTTTCAGTAAGATCCGTTCTAATGTGTGTCACATTTTGCCAGTAACACGGACGGAGACTGGGCACCCTATCTAATAAACTGGTCGTGCTATGGAGCTTATGACCGCCTATTGTTTGAGATTGGTTCTGGCACGGTGCGAGCTAATGCAAAATCCCGGAAAATTTATCCAAGAAAGGAGATCTAAATTATGAGTCTAATTCGTTATCAAGCTCCGGATCTGGCGCCTTGGATGGCCGCCGACCGCTGGAACAATTTGAGGGATGAACTGCATTCGCTGCTCGAGTCGCCGTTCTGGTCCGGCTTTGGGCGAGGGGGACAACTGTTTACTGGTTGGTCACCTGCGCTCGATCTTTACCAGAGCAATGACAACATTGCCGCGGTCATTGAATTGCCCGGAATGCGCAAGGAAGACATCGAAATCTCTTTGCACGATGGGACATTGACAATCAGCGGCGAGAGAAAGAGGGGAGCGCCAACGGTGAGAAGGCCGAGCGTACCGAGCGTTACGTCGGCACATTCCGTCGCAGCATCACGCTCCCAACTCGCGTGGACGCCAACAAAGTTAATGCGAGTTACCGTGATGGAATCCTGACGGTGACATTGCCGAAGGCCGAAGAAGTGAAGCCGAAGCAAATTCAGGTCAGCTAATCAACTCAAACTGAAAGGAAACATTCACCATGAATACGTTAGTCCGTGAAAACCGCGACAGTGATCGCGCGCAGGCCGAACAGTTCGTTGTACCGCCGGCGAGCGTGATCGAAGCCGGCGACGGCTACACACTCGAAGTCGAGATGCCCGGAGTAAACAAAGACGGGCTCGATATTTCGATCGAAAACAATGAACTCACGATCGTCGGGCGGCGTTCGCTTCCCGCTGTGGAAGGTACGCTGATTCATCACGAATCAGGCCCGGAAAACTTCCGGCGCGCGTTCGAACTCGATCCCTCAATCGACGCCGAGAAGATCAGCGCGAAAATCGAGCAGGGGCTTGTCACGTTAACTCTGCGCAAAGCCGAGCACGTCAAGCCGCGCAAGATCGCTGTTTCTTAAGTTCGGTTTGTCTCGAAATTCCAGGCCGCGAACCGGAAGGGTGCGCGGCCTGTTTCCTTTCTTCCGCACGAATCCATCGCTTTTCTTCTTGGCGAATCGTCGCCCGCGTCGTACTTAGGGTCATCCTGATATGGCCACGAAAACCGAACAAAAAACCGGCGAAGACAAAGTCACCGCGGCGCGAAATAAGAATCTGGATCTGGCGATTCAACAGATTGCGAAAGATTACGGTGAGGGCGCGATCATGCGCCTTGGCGACGAGAAAATAGTCGACATCGATGTCATTCCCACCGGCAACATCTTAATCGACCGCGCGCTCGGTGTTGGATTCCCGAGAGGCAGAGTGGTGGAAGTGTTCGGCCCGGAATCCTCGGGGAAGACGACGCTCACGCTTACTGTGATCGCGCAGGCGCAGAAGCGCGGCGGGCTTGCAGCATTTATCGATGTCGAGCATGCGCTTGATCCTGCATATGCAAAAAAGCTCGGGGTCAATCTTGACGATCTGCTTGTCTCCCAGCCCAGCTCCGGCGAAGAGGCGTTGCGGATTTGCGAGACGCTCGTGCGCTCCAACGCGCTTGACGTAATCGTGGTTGATTCCGTGGCGGCTCTGGTCACCAGAGCAGAGCTCGAAGGCGAGATTGGAGATGCCACCGTTGGCGCGCAGGCGCGACTGATGAGCGCTGCGCTGCGCAAACTCACGTCGCTCATTTCAAAAGCGCGGACCTGCTGCGTTTTCACAAATCAAATCCGGGAAAAAATTGGCGTGATGTTTGGCAATCCGGAGACCACGCCCGGCGGCAAGGCATTGAAATTTTATGCCAGTGTGCGTGTCGATATTCGCCGCATCGGCGCGATTAAGCAGACCGACGGCGTTGTCACAGGAAATCGCACCCGCGTCAAAATTGTGAAGAACAAGGTCGCGCCGCCGTTTACGGAAGCAGAGTTCGACATCATGTACAACGAGGGAATCTCTTCGACTGGCGCCCTTCTCGATCTTGCATTGGAAAAACAAATCGTCGAAAAGCGCGGTTCCTGGCTGAACTACAAAGGCACGCAACTGGCGCAGGGCCGCGACGCTGCGAAAGAAGTCTTGAAAAATGACAAGGCGCTTTACGGAGAAATTGAGACTGCTGTAAAGACCAAGCTGGATGAAGAGAAAAGCTAGTTCACAGCGATGTGGATCATTGCCGCTGGTTCCATGTTCCCGGAATGCGAAAGGATCAGCGCATGTTCGGGCACAGCCCAATGGGCCGGTGAAATTTTCCGCGTACGACCGAACTGTTTGGTGGCTTAACGCCAATTGAGCTGCGTCAGCGGTTGTTCGCCTTTGAGCGGCTCATAATAGCTCGGCGGCAAGATGCCTGCCCGGCAAAACATTTCCATTTGGAAATCTGCACGCTCGTTCGAAACTGATTCCAGACATTTCCCGATCATGACTTCAGACATTTCCCGATCATGACTTCGGCGCAGATCCGGCAATCATTTCTCGATTTCTTTCGCGAGAAACAGCACACCGTTGTGCCTTCGTCACCCTTACTACCCGACGCGCCGAATCTGCTTTTCACCAACGCCGGCATGAACCAGTTCGTGCCGATTTTTCTCGGTCAACACAAACCAATGTGGACCCCGCCGCGCGTGGCAGATACGCAAAAATGCATTCGCGCGGGCGGAAAACATAACGATCTGGAAGATGTTGGGCTCGACACCTACCACCACACGTTTTTCGAGATGCTGGGCAACTGGAGTTTTGGCGACTATTTCAAGAAGGAAGCGATCGAGTGGGCGTGGGAATTACTCGTCGATCGCTGGAAATTTCCGGCACAAAGACTTTATGCGACGGTTTACAAGCCTGGCCCTGGCGAACCGAGCGAGTTCGACCAGGAAGCGCATGATCACTGGGCGCATCTTTTTCGCGAAGCCGATCTCGATCCGGCGATTCACGTCGTAAGTGGCGGCAAGAACGACAATTTTTGGATGATGGGCGACACCGGCCCATGCGGGCCGTGTTCGGAGGTGCACGTCGATCTTACGCCAGATGGCGACACGCGGGGCGCCCTCGTAAACAAAGAGGACCCGCGTTGCATCGAGATTTGGAACCTCGTTTTCATCCAGTTCAATGCGAACCCGGATGGCACTTTCTCATCGCTGCCGCAGCGTCACGTCGATACGGGGATGGGCTTTGAGCGCGTTACCGCGATTATCCAGGGCACAAAGAATCTCACCGATTTTTCGGGCACGATTTCAAACTACGAAACCGACATCTTTCGCCCGATCTTCGATGGGCTGGAAAAGCTGAGCGGCAAAAAATACCGGAGCACGCTGCTTGATCGCTCTCAACCCTCAACTCTCAACTCTCAACAGTCTGCGGATGTGGCTTTCCGCGTCATCGCCGATCACATCCGCGCGTTAAGCTTCGCGATCGCGGACGGAATTATCCCGTCAAACGAAGGGCGGGGCTACGTCTTACGTCGGATCCTTCGTCGCGCGGTCAGCTATGGTCGCGACCTGGATTTGCATGGTTTGTTCCTGCACTGCCTCGCAACCACGGTGGCTTCGAATGTTAGTAATGTGTTTCCAGAACTGCCGGAAAAGTTAAATGTGATTGAGTCAGTTATTAAGCGCGAAGAAGCAATGTTTAATAAGAACATCGATCGCGGCTTTATCTTGCTGGACGATATTGTGAACGACGTTGCGGGAAACTTCCTCCAGGAAGTGATACATCCCCAAAGGTTGTCGGTAATGGATCATGTAGAGCTATCGAATGAGACTGAACTAAACCAAGCTATTGTAAGGACGCTATCAGTAAGGAATAACTCGATCGAAAAAATCAGGAGAAGGCTAGACGCCAGCGTTCAGTTTCCAGATAACTATATTGGGAAGCCCAATATTTGGCTGCGCGCTCTTGGACGTCGTGAAATATCCCCCGAAAAAATTCAGCTGCTGAAAACAATCAAAGGTGCCGACGCCTTCAGGCTTTATGATACGTATGGCTTCCCGCTCGATCTGACTCAGCTAAAGGCGCGCACGCTGGGGCTCACTGTCGATGTTGCCGGATTCGAGAAATTAATGGAGGAACAGCGGGAACGCGCACGCAAGGCACAGAAAAAAGAAAAAATCCACGTCGAAGAGAAGGAACTCAAAGCCGCACCAACAGAATTTCTGGGGTACGATTTCCTTGAAACCGAATCAGTCGTCGAAACGGTCCTCCCGGGCAAGAAGCAGGACGAACTCAATATTGTTGTCGATCGAACGCCTTGTTATGCCGAGATGGGCAGACAAGTCGGAGATCACGGGTTACTTCATGTTCCGGGTCACGATCGGACGGAAGTTGGCCAGTTGCGCGTGATCGATACGCAAAAGCGTGGCGATGTTTTTGTTCATCGTGCGGCTCTTGTGGAAGGTCGCGCACCGGAGCCGGGCGAAGCGGTGCGCATCTCAGTAGATGCTGATCGGCGCAAATTGATCCAGGGACATCACACCGTAACGCACTTGTTGCACTGGGCATTGCACGAAGTGGTTTCGCGCGATGCCTCCCAAAAAGGCAGCTACGTTGGCCCGGACAAGCTGACGTTCGACTTTTCAAGCGCGCCGCTCACGCCGGATCAAAAGCGCGATGTCGAGAAACTCGTGAATGAA
>QHNF01000236.1:6713-8493 GCA_003218345.1 Verrucomicrobiota bacterium
GTCCTGCAAATCGGCGGAGCGCCTCGCGCGCTTGACGGTTATTCTATGGAGCTCTGCGGGGGCACCCACGTGTCATCGACGGGCGAGATCGGGCCGTTCCGGATCGTGAGAGAAGAGGCGATCGCGGCCGGAACGCGGCGCAGTGAAGCGGTCGCCGGTGACGCAGGACGCGCGTGGGCAAACGAAGAAGCTGCACGGCAACAGGAGAAATTTGATGCACTCGACAGCAGGAAATCCGACATTCCTGAATTGCCTGTTTTTGAAACGAACGGAGAGACCGCTGAAATGTTAAAGCAGATCGACATCCGCGCGACGCATCTTGAGAAGGTGGAGAGCGATGTTCGCGAATGGGAAAAGAAGACGACAAAGAGTGCGGAGGCAGAACTGAGAAGCCGAGCCGCTCAGATCGCGAATCAGTTGGTAGCGTCGCATGGAGGAGAAAATTTCTGCGTGGCCGAGGCGGCGAATGCCGATGCGAAGTTGCTCCAGGCGATTGCGGACGCGCTTAAGTCGAAATTCAAAGGCCCAATTTTTCTCGCGGGCGCAAAAGACGGAAACGTTGCATTAATCGCTGCGGTTCCGAAAGAACTCACCTCGAAAATTCAGGCGAACAAATTGATCCAGCAGATCGCCCCGATCGTAGGTGGAAAAGGCGGCGGTCGTGCGGAGAGCGCGCAAGGCGCCGGCAAAGACGCGAGCAAGATCACAGAAGCGCTCGCAAAAGCGCGAGAGCTTTTAAGTTAAGTCGCGTTCAGGGCGCGCTCGCGCTTGGCGTTCGCGCGTGTTTCACGAGCAGCTTCGGATTTTTGCCGTCCAGCGACATTCGATAAATCGACGGCTGGTTTTCGTTTTCCTTTTGTATAATGCAGAGGAATTCGTTGGCACTAAGCCAAAACGGTTCCCAAACAAAATCATCCTTGGCCGTGACCCGAACCGCCTTGTCGCCGCTGAGATCGAACTTTTCAATCGCGGGCTGCGGACCATCCCAATTTTTTCGCTCGTGCTCCGACCCACAATCGACATCCATTAGCAGCGACTTGCCGTCGGGCGAAACACTCAGTCGATCACCGCCGTTCATACTCGCGTCAGTCAAGATTTTCGCGAGCTCCCATTTCTTCAAAACGTTTCCATTGAGATCGATCTGGTAAATGTTGTCGAGGTCGTGGCAGAAAATCGATTTACCATCTCGCGCCCATTCCGGCGCCCCAAACGCTTCGGGCCTTAGCTCTGCATTCTTCACAAACCGGAACCCGGAGCCATCGGCATTCACCAAACCGAGTTGCCACGCCTTGTCTGCCATAATTGAAAAAGCGAGCTGTCTTCCATCCGGCGACCAGACCGGACCGAAGCAATTGTCGCTCGGAATATTTGGTAGAACGGTGACTTTGCCGCTCGCGACGTCGGCAATCGCGATGTGACGCTCTGGACCGGGTCGCGTTTTTGAATCTCCCTCGGTATTGAATGCGATGCGTGTGCCGTCCGGCGAAATTTCAGGCAACGCGCCTGCTGCAATTTTCTTCGTATGCGTACCATCAATATCGGCAACGAGGATGTTTTCTCCGTGCTCATACGCAATTTTCCGTTGCGCCGCATTGCTCAGCCCGGAAAAAGCGACGCAGAGAAAGATCGCAAAGGTGAACTGTTTCATGCTTGCGGAGCGCTGACGGATGGGAAACGCCCATTCTTGATCAGGCGTTTCAAATTTTTTCCATCAACGGACATTCGATAAATCGAATCATCCTTTTCGCCAGCCGCTTTGCTGAGAAAAAGAATGTTGTTG
>QHNF01000237.1 GCA_003218345.1 Verrucomicrobiota bacterium
TGATGTCGATGTTATCCATGGCCGGCATCATCATCTCGCTCGACTCATTCGGCCCAATCACCGATAACGCCGGTGGCATAGCGGTAATGGCTAACCTGCCCAAGGAAGTTCGCGCCGTAACAGATGACCTGGACTCGGTTGGCAACACCATGAAGGCCGTCACCAAAGGTTACGCCATTGCTTCCGCCGGACTCGCAGCGCTGGTTTTGTTCGGATCGTACGTTGAAGAATTGCGCGGACATGTCACAGCCCGGGGCGAAGTGTTTTCGTTTCAATTCTCGCTTAGCGAGCCAAAAGTGATCATTGGACTTTTCCTCGGTGGATTGCTCCCCTTCACTTTCACTGCGTTCAGCATGGACGCTGTCGGCAAAGCAGCCGGCGCGGTCGTGCGTGAAGTGCGCCGGCAATTGCAGGCGAAACCAGGAATTTTGACTGGGCAGGATCGGCCGGAATATGGGACTTGCGTGGACATCGTGACGAAAGCGGCTTTGCGCGAGATGATTGTTCCAGCACTGTTGCCGTTGGTTGCAGTCATCGCTGTCGCGAGTATCAAGCCGCTTGGCGCGGTGGTGCTCGGTGGTCTGCTTGTCGGCACAATCGTAACCGGATTATTTATTGCTATCGCGATGACTTCCGGCGGCGCCGCCTGGGACAACGCGAAGAAATTTATCGAGGAAGGAAATCTCGGTGGCAAAGGCTCTTTTGCTCACGCCGCAGCGGTAACGGGCGATACGGTGGGAGATCCTTACAAAGACACGGCTGGACCTGCGATCAATCCCATGATCAAAGTGGTCAATATCCTGGCGATCTTGATCATTCCGATTTTCTTTTAAGTAAAGTTGAGCAACTGCGTTGGAAAAAAGAACTGGCGCTTTTAACTTAAGCTTGCTTTAACGAAGGGCGCCCATCGCCCCCTAAATGCCTCGTGTCCTAATTATCGAAGACGACGCCGAAAGCCGGCGCGCAATGGCAAGTCTTTTCGTACGCGAAGATTGGAAGGTGTTGGAAGCGAATGACGGTGACGCCGGACTCGAGCTGGCGTTGCACAACCGGCCGGAGCTTATCCTGTGCGATTTGTTGATGCCAAAATCGAATGGCTTTCAGGTTTGCCGCACCATCCGGGAGCAGCTGCAACCAACCAAGATCATCGTCGTCTCGGGCCGCGATTATGGAGTCGATCGAACCAGCGCGCTCGAAGCTGGCGCCGACGAATATCTCCTTAAGCCCATCACGTGGGAACTGCTCTCCAGCACGATTGATCGGCTTCTACCGGAGATCCCGCGTCGTCCCAAACCAAAATCCGCGGCCGAAAGTGAATCGGTCCCTGCGCGAATAAGACTATGGGGCGTTCGCGGTTCAATTCCGGTTCCGGGAAAGAGCACGGTTCGTTATGGCGGAAACACCAGTTGCGTCGAAGTGCGCGCCGATGGCGAGATCATCATTCTCGATGCCGGCACTGGCATTCGCTTACTCGGTCTCGCTTTAGATAAAGAATTTGAAGCTCGCTCGATGAAGTTGACTCTTTTGATCACGCACACTCACTGGGATCATATTCAGGGGTTGCCTTTTTTTTCTCCCGCGTACAACCAGAAAAACCTCATCCGTCTTTTGGGTTATGAAGGAGCTCGCGCTGGCTTGGCAAAGATCCTGGCCGGACAAATGGAGACGCCGTTTTTTCCCGTGAGTTTACGTGAACTCCCAAGCCACCTAGCGATCGAGGAACTGAAGGAGATGGAGTTTCCAATTGGGAAAGTCGAGGTCCGCTCCAAGTTCGCTAATCATCCGGGCATTTGCGCAGGTTACCGTCTTTTGACAAGCTCGGGATCGGTCGCGTATTTTCCTGACAATGAGCCCTATGAGCTGCTCAAGCTGCAATTAGCGTCGCGCGATGGAATCAACGAGGAAGAAGCGCGCGATTTCGCCACAGCCGAGCGCACAAAGATGATTGAGTTTCTTCAAGGCTGCGACGTAGCGATCCTAGACACGCAATACACCGACGAAGAGTACGCGCAGCACATCGGTTGGGGTCACAGCTCAATCAGCAGCGTGGTTTCACTGGCGCTTGATGCGAATGTGGGCAAGCTCCTGCTGTTCCATCATGATCCGAATCATGACGACCAGATGATCGATAAAATGGTAGAACGCGCTCACGCATTGGTGGCAAAAAGCGGGAAGCATTTGGAAGTGGAAGGAGCTCGGGAAGGCGCTGAGATCCTGCTCGGCGCGAAAACTCCAGCCGCGTAAATCACGCCGCAAGTGACGGTCGCCTGACTTGCAGGAAGGCAAATCGGTTTTAATTTTCTCGCTCGTTGCCTCGTGGTGTAATGGTAGCACAAGAGATTCTGGATCTCTTTGTCTAGGTTCGAATCCTAGCGAGGCAGTTGCAGGACTCAGAATACTTCAGATGTATATGGCGGGTGTCTAAACTTATCCGGAGGAAAACAGAGCTTCGAAACGGGACAAATATTTCAGACGGTGCATGGTGCGTGGAGAGATTCCATGACCGCCCTTTTTTAAGATTTTGTGGTGCATGAAACACGCCGTCTGAATCCCAGTCAACAGCGGAGCGGTTGTTTCGGTATTAGCTTGTCTGCGGCGGGTCGATGTTACTTTGGGTACCGCGCTTATGGCGAAAGAAATCCTGAAGGATGGCCGTGCAATCATCTTGCAAAACACCGGATGCGATATCGCACCGGTGGTTAAAGCCAGGCATTTGTAGGAGATTGATCACGCTTCCGGCGGCGCCGGCCCGCGGATCTGCGCACCCAAAGATCACACGTCTGATTCGTGTGTGAACCATCGCGCCTGCGCACATCGCGCATGGCTCCTTAGTCACGTAAAGATCGCAGTCGGTCAGCCGCCAATCGCCCATCGCTGCCTCAGCCT
>QHNF01000198.1:0-3501 GCA_003218345.1 Verrucomicrobiota bacterium
TACGGGATTTTCGACACGTTCGCGGATGACTCCGGTCGGGATGCGCATCTGAATGGTAAGGTGGCCCAGGCCTTGATGGAGAAAGCGGCCGAGCTTCTGGCGAAATCTCCTTCGATCGAGAAGATTGACGTGATCGCGTCGAAGCTCCCCAAGTAATTGCGGACAGAGCTGAGCTTGTTCCCGAGCTCTGGCGGTCGTATTGCTTGATCGATTTCGACGAACATCGATTCCAAGAGAAAAGGAACCCTGAGCTTTTCGGTGAGGAAATCGAGTTTAATAAACTGAAGTAACCGCCGCCCCGCTTGAAAAACCGATTTCGTGTGATCTGTCTGCTCCTGCTCTCATTGTTTCTTTGCGCTCTGCGAGTTGATGCGCAACAAACGCCCATGGCGCCGCCGAACTCGAACGCGTGGCCATCACCGACACCAGCTGTCTTTTCGCCGCAAACGCTCGCGGATTTGAAACGACTGCAGCAGGCGGCGTTAAGTAGCGATTACGCGTACAAGCAGGTTGCGCATCTGGCGAATAACATCGGGCCGCGCTTGAGCGGATCGGTGCAGGCGGCCAAATCAGTTCAGTACATTGCGAGTGAATTGAAGGCCATGGGCTGCGAAGTGCAGCTCGAGAGAGTGATGGTGCCGCATTGGGTGCGCGGCGAAGAAACCGCGGCGCTCGTTCAGTTTCCAGGTCAGGCGGAGAACACGACGCAGAAAATTGTTTTGTGCGCGCTCGGCGCAAGCGTCGCGACTCCGGCGGATGGAATTACTGCCGAAGTGATCACCGTTAGAAATTTCGACGAATTGAAATCTCTGCCTCGCGACAAAGTTGCGGGCAAGATTGTACTCTTCAATTATCCGTTCGATAAACAAATGGCGGCGGAAGGTCGTGGTGGCGAAGCGTACGGTGAAGCCGTTGTTTATCGCGGCGATGGTCCGAGCGCAGCCGCGCGACAGGGCGCTGTCGCGTGCCTGATTCGTTCGGTTGGCGGCGCGGACTATCGGCTTCCACACACGGGGCAAACAACATACGCAGATGATGCGCCGAAAATTCCAGCCGGCGCAGTTACCGCTGAGGATGCGGATCTGATAGTCGATCTGGTTCGGCAAGGAGCGGTGAAAATGAAACTGACGCTCACGCCGCAGCAATTACCGGATGTGGAGAGCTACAACGTCATTGGCGACATCAAAGGCAGCGAACATCCAGAACAGGTTATCATCGTTTCCGGTCACTTGGACTCATGGGATCTGGGCACCGGCGCAATCGATGATGCTGCGGGCGTCGCCGTTTCGCTGGAGGCAGCGAATCTGATCCAAAAACTTCATCTCAAACCGAAACGCACGATTCGCGTGATCGCGTGGATGAATGAAGAGAATGGTCTGGCCGGATCAAAACAGTACGACAAAGATCACGAGAAAGAATGGTCGAACCATTTTGCCGCAATGGAAACCGATGGCGGCGCTGGACATCCCATCGGCATCAACATCACAGGAAAATTCGAAATCAAGAAGCTACTCGCGCCAGTTTTAGCCGCCCTTCAGGAATCTGGCGCCGGTGGAACAAATTTTGCCGAACACATCGGCGCCGATATCGAACCGATGGAAAAAGCCGGTGTTCCCGCGTTCAGTCCAATGCAGGACAGCCGTTTCTATTTCAATTATCACCACACAGCCGCGGACACGCTGGACAAAATCGTCCCGAAAGAATTGGCGGAAAATTCCGCTTTCGTCTCAGTCCTCGCTTATGCGCTCGCGAACATGGAACAACCGTTGCCGCGTTGACAAAATATCTGCGCTGGGATTTGGGACACTCAGTTGGGCGCGCCCGAAGCGTATCGTCTACCGTTTCAAATTGCGCATCTCATTGAGCACAAGATTTTGAATTCGCCGGCCGCGATTGCGCAGAAATCTCCACGCCCCGGTATCGACGAAATAAGTGAGCAGGATGCTATCCCGCGTGTTCACTTCCGGTCCAACCGGATCGGCCGAATGCCAGGTATTATCTGCAACTGCAAAGGCGTAGCCGGTATTGGGCGAGAATGGCATCTGCGCCTTCTTCGGCTTCCTGCCATTCGGGAGTACCTCGTGAAAGATGGTGCCAATATGTGGCGTCGAATTATCAGGCGGTAGATAGAACTGGACCGTGATGCCTTTCCAGAGGCTGTCAGTGTGTTTAAAGATGCGATATCCCGGAATGTCGCGCGTCAGGATCGGTACCGGATACATTGGCACCTTCGCGAAATCCGCGCCGAACCGGCGTTCCAAGCCGGGCGCGAGTCGCTGTACGAAGGCTGCTTCCAATTCTTTGGAGCGCAGGATGAGGCCCGCGACGTCCCAGACTGCGCGTTTTTCCGGCGTCAAGTGACGGATATATTCGGGAAAAAGATCGATCTTGGCACGGGTCGGTTTCCCGTCAGGCCTGCTGCTTCCAACCTTACTTTTTCCAGACATCGCCCGGTAGTCCTCTGCCACCGGCATGGCCTGCAACATCTCCGCGTAGAAGTCGTCGGGGAACACGCGATCGAATTTTAAATGGCGGAAGGGCGCATCATCCGCGTGCGCATTTTGAACCGAGTTCACCACGAAACCGGTCAAATTGTTGACTGACCACGATTGTCTCATTGATTGAATTGTTCCCGTGAATGATGAGTCGAACAACTGAAAAACGCTCCCGTTTCATGCACTTCGGCGGCTGGCTTGCCGAATTAATTCTGGTGTTCGTTGGTGTTTACGGGGCGTTCTGGCTCAGTAATTACCAGCAGCATCAGCAGGATGCAGAACGGCACGACCGAATCCTGGCGTCAATCGAGCAAACGCTGCGCAAAGGAATCGAGAGCGGAAAACTTAACCGCGCGAATGAAGAACGACAAGCTGCGGAGTTTCGGCGTGCCCTCGATGCCGGTGAGATGCCGACGCTGCGTCCGTTTGTTTTCATCACGGACTACAGCCCGGGTGACTTCGCCACGATGCTGCAATCCGGCGGCATCCAGCTGCTCGACTTGCAGACGCTTACTGCGCTGCGCAACGACGAATCGGTTATCCGCTGGGGACTGAGCCGCCTGGCGCGCTATCAAAAATTAAGCGACGAACTGATCGTGCCGAATCTCGACCAGGATATTTCCTTCTTTTACGATCCGGCCACCAAGAAATTGCGAAAACGGTTCGAGATATATCCCGAAGCTCTACAAGCAACTGTGAAATTTGCGAACGAGCTTGAACGCACCCACACGGAACTGCTCAAACGAATCCAAGCCGAACGGCAACAAAATCGTTAACATGAACCCAACAATCCGAATCTTCGCACTTCTCTTGTTCATCTTGGACGCGAGTTTCGCATCGGCCACCGATTATCCGGCGCTGGCGGAAGGCGATTACGCCATTCGTGATTTCAAATTTGCTTCAGGCGAAACATTCCCGGAGTTGCGTCTCCATTACCGGACGCTGGGAAAACCGGAAAAAGATGCGCAGGGCAAAACGACAAATGCCGTTCTCATCATGCACGGGA
>QHNF01000198.1:3566-5352 GCA_003218345.1 Verrucomicrobiota bacterium
AAAGATCAGCCGCTCGATGCGACGAAGTTTTTCATCGTGCTGCCGGACGCGATTGGTCATGGCAAATCGAGCAAGCCAAGCGATGGCATGCACGCCAAATTCCCGCGTTACGGATACCTTGACATGGTGGAGGCGCAGTATCGTTTGCTCAGCGAGGGACTAGCCGTGAACCATGCGCGGCTCGTAATGGGAACGTCGATGGGTGGGATGCACACCTGGTTGTGGGGCGAGTTGCATCCCGAGTTTATGGACGCACTCATGCCGCTGGCGAGTTTGCCGACGCAAATTTCGGCGCGCAATCGCGGCTGGCGTCGCATGATCATCGACGCGATCCGCAACGATCCTGATTGGCACGGCGGTGACTATGCGAGGCAGCCGCCGAGTCTGCGTACGGCGGCCGAAATGCTTTGGTTCATGAGCAGCAATCCAGTCTTGCGACAAAAAGAAGCGCCCACGCTGGCGAAAACGGACGAGGTTCTTGACAAGTTTGTCGATGGAATCGTGAAAGCCGATGATGCAAACGATGTGCTCTACGCGCTCGAAGCTTCACATGATTACGATCCCGGCCCAAACCTTGAAAAAATCCGTGCGCCACTCCTCGCGATCAATTCCGCCGACGATCTGATTAATCCGCCCGAGCTTGGCATTCTCGAACGGGAGATCAAACGCGCGCCCAAAGGCCGCGCGGTCGTGATTCCATTGAGCGATAAAACACACGGTCACGGGAGTCATACCCTTGCCGCGCTTTGGAAGGATCAGTTAATGAGCTTGCTCAAAGAAACCGAGCAGCAGAATCAACAGTAAGAGTTTGGTTCGTTCAACTCTGGTCTGCGCTCACCAGAACTGGTCTGCGCTCACCAGAAAAGAATGCCTCATGCGGCAAGCGCAGTGGTCGCGCGACCATGCGCGCACCGCTGCGTAGAAAGCTCGTCGCAATTAGTAGTAGTTATATCCGTAATAAGAATACGGATAATCGTAGTAGCCGTAGTCCGGCGTGTAATACGCGCCATACGTCGTCGGATAATAAGTACGATCATACGTGTAATAAGCCGTATCTGTACATCCGCTTACGAAGATTGCTACGGCGCCGGCACACAGCAGTGAGAGGAGGAGCCCTCTTTTGCGATGCCTGCCTTCGTATTTAGACATGTCTATTGTTGTTTTCATGAGATGATGCCCTTTCATTCAATTTAATCCTCCCGTGTCTTTTGAACCGCGCTTTGTCCGCGGCCAAGGGGCCGAAAGCCGAAGGTAATTTTTTACGTCTTCAGAACCCTGGTCCGAACATCATGCAACCCATTTATGACCTGCTCGCTCCATTAGCGATATGAGTGATCCTCATAAGCAAGTCTCTATATAAGAATCGCGCCTGACACCTCTTCCGGCTGTGGAAAATAGCCGGGAACGGCAGGAACCATGCCGCTGATTGCGGAAGCGGCGCCGCACAAAGCAATATCAGTAGCTACTGTAAGTGCCGTAGTAGTACGGCTCATAAACGTGCTGGCCGGCGATTATGCGGTAACGCGGGCCGTTAGGAACATCCTGATACGGATAGGCTTGGTAATAGCCCCAGTAGTCACGTACGGAATTCCCCGTCGGATAATAATAAGCGCTGTCATATGCCGTCACGTAAGGCGCTTCTGCGCATCCGGCTATAAAGGTGGCGACGACGCCCACCCAAAGCAATGACAGCAACAGCCCTCGCTTGCGGTGTTTGCTTTCGCATTTTGTTGTTGTTTTCATCAAATGATATAACCCCCTTTCATTGAATCTGTTTCATTGAATC
>QHNF01000199.1 GCA_003218345.1 Verrucomicrobiota bacterium
TCCAGCTCGCGCCGACGAAATCGATGAACGGCGAGATGGAGCTAAACGAGCCGTTGCGGGTTTACGACACGAGCGGCGCGTGGGGTGATCCGGATTTTCGGGGCGATGTTACGCGCGGTTTGCCGCCGCTGCGCACGAAATGGATTCGCGACCGAGCGGATGTGGAAAAATACGACGGACGAGTCGTTAGGCCGATTGATGATGGCTATCTTTCCGACAAGCACGCGGCGAGCGCGAATGGCGAGGTAGCGCGCGACCTGAGCCTGCTCGCCGCGGCGAGGGCGCACCGCGAACGTGCTACAAAACCTTTGCGCGCAAAGTCGTCGCATCCCGTCACGCAGCTCTGGTATGCGCGCCAGGGAATCATCACACCGGAGATGGAATTCATCGCGCTCCGAGAACAAATGCGGAGTGCCGAATGCGGAATGCGGAATGAAAACACGCGCGCCCCTTCTGAAAATTCCGAATTCCGAATTCCGAATTCCGAATTCGACCGCAACGATCTTCGCCACCAGCATCCAGGCGAATCTTTCGGCGCGAACGTCCCGCGCGAGATCACGCCCGAGTTCGTTCGCAGCGAAGTGGCGCGCGGTCGCGCGATCATCCCGGCGAACATCAACCACCCCGAAAGCGAGCCGATGATCATCGGCCGCAATTTCCTGGTAAAAATCAACGCCAACATCGGCAACAGCGCCGTCGCGTCCTCGATCGAAGAAGAAGTTGAAAAAATGCGCTGGGCGACGAAATGGGGCGCCGACACCGTGATGGATCTTTCCACGGGCAAAAACATTCACGCGACGCGCGAATGGATTATTCGCAATTCTCCGGTGCCGATCGGCACGGTGCCGATCTATCAAGCGCTCGAAAAAGTTGGCGGGCGTGCTGAGGAACTGACGTGGGAAATTTATCGCGACACACTCATCGAACAGGCAGAGCAGGGGGTCGATTACTTCACCGTGCATGCAGGAGTCCTCTTACGCTTCATCCCTTTAACGGTTAAACGCGCGACCGGGATTGTTTCCAGGGGAGGGAGCATCATGGCGAAATGGTGTCTTGCGCATCATCAGGAGAGTTTCCTGTACACCCATTGGGATGAGATCTGCGAGATCATGGCGGCATACGATGTCAGTTTCTCCATCGGAGATGGCCTGAGGCCAGGCAGTATTGCTGATGCAAATGATGAGGCCCAGTTTGCCGAACTATACACGCAAGGCGAACTGACCCAGCGCGCCTGGAAACAACACGTGCAAGTGATGAACGAAGGTCCGGGCCACATCCCAATGCACATGATCAAGGACAACATGGAGAAACAACTCGAATGGTGTGACGAAGCGCCGTTCTACACGCTCGGTCCCCTCACCACCGACATTGCGCCCGGCTACGACCACATCACCAGCGCGATCGGCGCGGCCATGATCGGCTGGTACGGCTGCGCCATGCTTTGTTATGTTACTCCGAAAGAACATCTCGGTTTGCCGAACAAGAAGGATGTCAAAGACGGCGTCATCGCCTACAAGATCGCCGCCCACGCCGCCGATTTAGCGAAGGGCCACCCCGGCGCGCAATACCGCGACAACGCCATCAGCAAAGCGCGGTTTGAATTTCGATGGGAAGACCAGTTTAACTTATCGTTAGATCCCGAGACCGCGCTCGCCTTTCATGATGAGACTCTTCCGATGGAAGGGGCGAAATCAGCCCATTTCTGCTCGATGTGCGGTCCACATTTCTGCAGCATGAAGATCACTGAGGATGTGAGGAAATACGCAGCCGAGCAAGAGCTCTCGGAGGAAAAAGCGTTGCAAGCCGGTATGGAACAAAAAGCCCGCGAGTTTGTTGAGAAGGGTGCCGAAGTTTACGCGAAGACGTAATGCTGTAGCGGCCGCTGGTTCAGCGGCATCCCAATCTGAATGGCTGAAGAATCTGCAGGTATTCCGCTCGCTGATGTTCTTCGCGCCGGCAGCGTGGACCGACACAAGGACTTCGCTCGGATCGAACAAATCATGGAGCAAACGGACGTCGACAAAGAATTTGTTAGAGACAATTCTGAAGTGTCATAAATTGTCCCTGCCGAAACAATGAAAACGGAAATGCGACAGGCACTCGCGCGCGAGCCGTACGAGCAAAAGATTGAAAAGGTCGAACAACTCGTTCGACTCGCCAAAGAATTCCCACGACAGCTAACATCATCGGCCGCTGAGATTGACGATACGACCGGTGCTAAAGAGAAGGTGATTGTCTCTGCGATTTGCAACCGGAATGTTCTCGAATTTTTGTATAACGGGAAACCGCGGATCGTGGAACCTCAGACCTATGGCATTAGCACAGCCGGCCATCCGCTTCTTCGCGGATATCAACGCGCTGGCGGCAGCGGTTCCGGACAAGCGAAAGGGCTTAGACTTTTCGAGACCGCCAAAATCTCGCGTCTAAAACGAACGGGCGAACAGTTTACAAAAGCGCGTCCCGAACACAATCCGAGTGATAGCGCGATGAAAGAAGTGCGGGCAACGTTGCCCTTGCCGGCATCCGCGTAACGATTCCTTTTGGCTCTTCGCCGAAGTAACCGGGACGTGGCCGTAAGATTCGGTAGTTTTCAGTAACCTTCTTTCGTGCTACAAGATCGACATGGGAATGAAAGCCGCAGCACTCGCTGAGCCGGAGATCATCACGAAAAATGGCAAACCCGTATCGGTAATTCTACCGATTAAAAAATACCAAGAGATGATAGAGCGGCTTGAGGATGCCGAAGATGTTGCCTGGCTGAAACGCGCGCGACGCAAGAAACTTCACTTTCGTCCGTTGGAGGAGGTGCTTGCCGACGTGTTACAGCGCTAGGCGATGTATCGCATCATCGTCGAGCGTTCTGCTGAGAAGGACCTCCGAAGACTCCCGCTCGATGTGCGACTCCGCGTAGCTGATGCGTTGCGCAGTCTCGCAAACAATCCGCGTCCGGTTGGCGGGCGCAAACTCGCTGGAACGAAGCCGAGTCATGAGGTCCTTGATCGGTTAAGAGCGATGTTTCGAATGGATCAGAAAAGGCAGCTCTGCTCCCGTCGCTCAACCAGGCGGCGGCTGAACTTAGTGCGGACAAAGGCATTCCTATCGAGCGCGCTCGCGAGGACATCCGCTGATGGACTGGAAAATAACTTAGAGAGATTTTGGGACAGGTTCTAATATCAATTTTTGGAAGCGCGGATCGTTCCGGAGCGGATCGAACATTGGATCGAGCCGGAGCAGCGCAGGAGTGAGCGGCACGCGTGAAGCCAATGCGCCCTCGGACGGTATCGACAACAGTTTCTGCAACGCGACGATGGCGCGGTCGGGCTCTCCCAGCTGTGCCGCCACCCTGGCGAGAATCTCGATCGGCGCGGGACCATCCACTACGTCTTTCTCGAGCGGAAGCACGGCCATCGCCTGCTCCGAAAGAGCTAAA
The DNA here is from genome assembly GCA_003218345.1 of Verrucomicrobiota bacterium. Taxonomy (GTDB): domain Bacteria; phylum Verrucomicrobiota; class Verrucomicrobiia; order Chthoniobacterales; family UBA10450; genus Udaeobacter. Next base: position 3,431 of record QHNF01000199.1, read on the forward strand.
GCCGCGGCTCTGTCACCAAGGCCCATATTGGCTAGCGCGAGATCTCCAATGAGGATATAGTTATCCGGCTGTTCTTTGAGGAACGGTTCCAGTTCGCTGCGCGACTGTCGCCAACTTTCCTGGGCAGCGGCATGGTCGCCGGCGATTTCTTGCGCCCAGCCTAACCAAAAGCGCAGTTCGCCATTGTTATAACCCAAAGCCGGATCAGGCTTGGCGAGTATTTCCTTTAGCCGAGAGATCATTTGCGCAGGGCGACGTTCCAGGATCGCCTGGTAAACTTTTATTTCCAAGGCGCCGGTGTCGTCGGCGGGCGGATGCAATGGAGCGAGTAGTGCAGCAGCCCGCGGAAGGTCGCCCTCCGCTTGTGCAATACCCGCCTTCTGCGCAAGGGTATCCAGGTCGTCCGGTGTAACATCTAGCACCTGATCAAACTTTCGCAGCGCCTCAGGGAGACG
>QHNF01000200.1 GCA_003218345.1 Verrucomicrobiota bacterium
GCCTGAATCGCCAATTGAACCTAATCGAATGAAGCGCACGTGTGGGATAGCAATCCCGCCGGACAGGAGACCCTCAGGGTCACCACCGAAATGATGACGCTTAGGTCTGAAATAAAAGCAAAAAAGAGTGGCCGTTCGATGAACGGCCACTCTTTGTTCGAAAACTTTGAGGGCGGTTAGCCTATCAAGAAGCGCCGCGCCATACCAAGCGCGCCGAGGGCCGCCCCGAGTAGCATTACTGTGGTGCCACCGTCTGGAACACCCGGAGGAGGCGCACCTGGGCCAAAGAGTGTCCAGCCGGAAAGGCCGTAATGTTGCCCAGCCAGTCCAAAAGCAGGAATCGTTATGGTCCCAGATATACCGCCGACGTACCACACTTCAGAACCTGCATTAGGGCCGTCATACTTCGCAAAGAGGTATGAATACAAGGTGCCGTTGCCAAGATCTATAGTTGTACCGGTGCCGTTTACACCAAACACGGCATTAGGATAGTTAGGAAAGCCTGGTCCAGGATTGTTTAATGAGCGATGAAAGGTCTGGCCCAACGCCACGTCACTGGTGCCAGGGACCATGTCAATCAAATGATTGACATAGGCTGTTCGCTGAGCGTCACCGGATGGGATACCAGATATGACTTGGCCCAAGTCGCTTCCGTCACCAAAGGTCAGGTTTGTAGCAGGAGTATTGATTCCCGCAGCGACCCTGTTGGCGCTGGCATTATGGCTGAATGCAAACATTGCAGCGCAAACGGCCGCGGAAAGCAGTGCGAGTTTGTTTATGCGAGAGAAGTTTAGTTTCATATGACCCCTATAGAAGCAAGCACTGCGCCAAAGCACAGGTTTTTTGGATACGGTTGGTAAGTAACCACCTGCCAATCAGTTAATGGATATGACATTTTCCACAGATTCGGCTGTCGCTGCAGCGGAATCGTAAGATATCCCGACACAACGGAGCTTTGACCCCTGGCAACAGTCCAGCAGACCAATTGGGCTGTTATTGGAGCGAATCCTAACGTGTTCAAGAATAAGGGATTCGGATCCTTAGCTGCCAGGTTCAGAAAACGAATAAGGGCTGTTACGGAGCGGAATCATAAGATATTCCGACGGTCGTAAGAAATTCCGACGGTTCGGTTTCAGCGGGAACTCCGGGGTGATGCAGTAAACCTCACCCGCAGTTGAACTCGCCCACTGGCTCATGCATCTCGATCAGGTGCTTGGTGTCAGCGCATCAGCATCGATCGAACGGTGCACCCTAAATCAAATCAAAACCGCGCAGATTCTTATATGGGCGAGTTTCGTAAACGTGCATCACTCGAACTGTAGGAACGTCGCTTGTCCACTGAGCGGACGAACTCGTGTTCAAAACCTGTTCGGAACCTACGCGAGGTTTATTTTGGCTGTGAAAATCAGCAGCGCGTACGGGAGTCGAACCCGTGCACCAGCCTTGAGAGGGCTGTGTCCTAACCACTAGACGAACGCGCCGTAAACACGATGCGTGTAGGAATACTCCATCGAGTGAGGCGTGGCAAACTGGCCGCCGAACCACGACTTGCGATTTTTCTTCTTGTGTTTATGTGCGGGCTGTTTAGGCGCAGGCGTGCCCGATGGCGTCGGCGTCGGCGTAGAAGTGTCAGGTGTAGGCCGCACGCGCGGTTGTGCTAACAAGCCCTGGTGAGAAGTCTTCAATGCTTCCAATGCTAATTTGATTTCGGCGCTCGTCGCCAGCGCGGACATACGTTCGTAATAGGTGTTATAGTAATCGCGAAGTCGATTCCGCTTTTCCAGATCTGTGCGGGCGGCCTGAGCAAATGCCTTTGCCGCCTGCACCGCCGGGTCGTTTACTGTCCGGTTTTTCAATTGTCGCCATTCGGTGTGCAGCCGAAGTTCGTCAGCTTCTTTGCCCAGCGATTTCGGCTTTTTAAAAGTCTCATCAAGCTGCGATAACTCCGGCAGCGCGGGCCCGTTGGGTGGCGGAGAGGGGGTTGCTGGAACTTCCGGCTGGTAAAGATCCACAGACGGCGGCGCGGCCTCCTGTCCGTGCAGCGTCAGCGCCGCCCCGATCAGCATCGCTGAGATGATCAACCCGTATATTTTCATTCCCTACAGCAGGCTGTGTAGCGCCTTCCTGCCTTTTGACTCTGCAAAAACGTAATAATAAAACATTCCCCAACAATCAGTGATTTCATGTCGGGGCGAGAGGATTTGAACCTCCGACCTCGTGGTCCCAAACCACGCGCTCTACCAAGCTAAGCTACGCCCCGAAGCGAGCGGGAATCATTATCACGATTCGGCGTCTTGCGCATCCGCCAGTTTAACCGAATCAGCTCACGAATCCAAATTCGGCGCGAGTCGCTTTTCCACTGCAGGAACCGATTCGCCACGTCGGGTCGCGTAATCCACCACTTGGTCATGCCCGATCTGGCCGACTCCGAAATATTTTGCGTTCGGATGCGAAAAATAAAGCCCGCTCACGCTCGCGCCAGGGTGCATCGCAAATGATTCCGTTAGTTCGATGCCGGCATTGTTTTCCGCATCCAGCAAATCGAACAGCGTCTGCTTCTCCGCATGATCGGGACAAGCGGGATACCCTGCAGCCGGTCGGATGCCGCGATATTTTTCGCGGATAAGCTCGGCATGCGACAATTGTTCGTTCCGCCCGAATCCCCACGCGATCCGTGTCTGTTTGTGTAAATATTCGGCGAAGGCTTCAGCTAATCGATCCGCCAGCGCCTTGGCAATAATCGCGCTGTAATCATCGTGCTGGCGCTTGAATTCTTCTGCAAGTTCATCCGCGCCATGAATCCCCACGGCAAATCCGCCAAGGTAGTCAGCACGTTGAGCGTCACGAATCGAGAGTTGAGAGTTCCTTGGCGCAACAAAGTCGGCGAGACAATGGTTCGCCTGGCCGGCGGGTTTCTGCATTTGCTGCCGCAAGAAATAAAATGTGGCGAGCTTTTCAGAGCGCGCTTCGTCAGAGTAAAGATCGACATCGTCGCCATCCGAGTTTGCTGGCCAAAAAGCATGAACGGCGCGCGCGGTGAACAAATTCTTGGCGACGATCTGATCAAGAAGTTCCTGCGCGTCATTGAATAGTTCGCGTGCTTGTTTGCCGATCTTTGGGTCCTCAAAAATCGCTGGATAACGGCCGCGCAATTCCCAGGCATGAAAAAACGGCGACCAATCGATGTATGTCACGAGATCGCTGAGCGCGATAGCTTTTTTCTGGGGAGCCCAGGCTGCCAGCCTGTTCATCTCGGCAGCATGCCGAGATGCTTCTTGCGCGTTCGTCGCGCCCGACGTTTTCGAGTCATCCGCAGACGTTGCAGGCAAGCTGCCTGCGCTCCCCAGATTGGTCGCATAAACGCGGACTCCCAAAAACTCCGGCTTCGGTAGAATATATTCACTCCAGTCGATCGGCGTCCGATTCGCGCGCGCTTTTTCCAGAGTCAGCAACGTCTTTCCACGAGTTTTTGCTGAATGTTCCTGGCGCAAGCGTTCGTAGTCCGAACGTGTTTTTTGATCGAACTCGGATTTGAGTTCCTCATTTAGCAGCGAATTCACCACGCCTACTGCGCGCGACGCGTCCAGCACATGCACGGTGCTTGCGCGATAATGCGGCGCGATTTTCACCGCAGTATGTGCGCGGCTCGTCGTCGCCCCGCCAATCAGTAATGGCAGCTCAAATCGCTCGCGCTCCATCTCCTGCGCTACGTGCACCATCTCATCCAGCGATGGTGTGATCAGCCCGCTCAGTCCTATCGCGTTCGCCTTCTTCTCCCGCGCCGTTTCCAAAATTTTCGCGGCGGGAACCATCACGCCAAGATCGATGTCGTCGTAGTTATTACATTGTAACACAACGCCGACGATGTTCTTTCCGATGTCGTGTCGCCATTACGATGCGGCCCTGCGGCTTCGCACCCGCAGATTTCTCCGCTTCCATAAACGGCATGAGATAGGCGACGGCTTTTTTCATCACGCGCGCGCTCTTTACCACCTGCGGCAGAAACATCCTGCCTGAGCCGAATAAGTCACCAACGACGCTCATTCCTGCCATAAGCGGACCTTCGATCACGTCGAGTGGCCGTTTGCATTTTTGACGCGCTTCTTCCGTATCTGTGTCGATGTGATCGGTGATGCCTTTGACCAACGCGTGCTTGAGACGCTCTTCGACAGGCTCTGCTCGCCACGCTTCATCGGCAACCGGCGTTTTGTCTTTCGCTTTTACTCTTTCCGCGAAATCGACCAATCGTTCGGTTGCATCCTCTCTCCGGTTCAACAGCACGTCTTCAACCCGCTCCCGCAGTTCGGGCTGGATTTCTTCGTACACTGCGAGTTGCCCCGCGTTGACGATTCCCATGTCGAGACCGGCGCGGATGGCGTGAAAAAGAAACGCGGCGTGCATCGCCTCGCGAACCGTGTTGTTGCCACGAAACGAAAATGAAATATTGCTTACGCCCCCACTGACGCGTGCACCCGTGAGATTGTTTTTGATCCATCGCACTGCCTCGATGAAATCGACCGCGTAGTTGCGATGTTCTTCGAGACCTGTCGCGACGGTCAGAATATTTGGATCAAAGATGATGTCGTTCGCCTGGAAATTGGCCTGTTTTATCAGGAGATCGTACGCGCGCGCGCAAATATCGATTTTGCGCTGGAAGTTATCGGCCTGACCTTGCTCATCAAACGCCATCACGATGACGGCAGCGCCATATCGCCTGATCAAGCGCGCTTGGCGGAGAAATTCCTCTTCACCGTTTTTCAGGCTGATGGAATTCACTACCGCTTTCCCCTGCACGCATTTGAGTCCCGCTTCAATGACGCTCCACTTCGAGCTGTCGATCACAATTGGAATGCGCGCGATCTCCGGTTCGCTGCCGATCAGGTTGAGAAAGCGCGTCATGGCCGCCTCCGAATCGATCATTCCTTCGTCCATGTTGACGTCGAGAAGGTTCGCTCCGCCTTGCACTTGTTGACGCGCCACGGCGAGCGCGCTGTCGAAATCGTCTGCCAGAATCAGTTTCGAAAATTTGGGCGATCCTGTGATGTTGGTGCGCTCGCCGATGACAGCGAATCCGAATTCGGGCGTGATGTTGAGCGGCTCAAGGCCCGACAATTGTAGGATGTTTCTGTGAAACGCTGTTTTGCTTGGATCGGCGTCTGGCACAGACGCCCTACAATTAATTTGTCGCGGTGCCAAGTCGCGTACCGCCGCTGCGAGTCTCCGAATGTGTTCGGGTGTCGTACCGCAACAGCCGCCCACAAGATTGAGCCATCCGTTTTGCGCCCATTTCGCAAGCTTGGGCTCAAATGTCTCTGGAGTTTCAGGGAATCCCGTCGGAGAAAGCGGATCAGGCAATCCTGCGTTCGGATAAGCGCCCACGTAAAACGGCGCGACCCGCGCGAAATCTTCGATGAACGGCTCCATTTCGTCCGGACCCAGCGCGCAATTCAAACCGGCGACGAGCGGTTTTGCGTGCCCGATCGACATCAGAAACGCTTCTACGGTTTGGCCGCTCAGCGTTCGTCCGGAGCGGTCTGTCACTGTTCCGGAAATCATCAGCGGGATTTTCCTTCCGGTTTCTTCAAAGACTTCCGCGATGGCAAAGAGGGCCGCTTTAGCGTTGAGCGTGTCGAAGATCGTTTCGATCAGGAGAAGATCGACACCTCCTTCGATCAAAGCATTTGCCTGATCGAAATAAGTTTGCTTGAGCTGATCGAACGTGACCGCGCGAAAAGCCGGATTATTGACATCGGGTGACATGGACGCGGTTACGGGAAGGGGACCCATCGATCCAGCAACGAACCGGCGAGTTCCTGTTTGATTGCCAATGCGCTGCGCAGTACCGCGGGCAATTCCAGCGGCGGCCAGATTCATCTCGCGCACGAGTGCGCGAAGACCGGGATCGTCGACTACCCGCTGAAAAAACTCTTGATCCTTGCGGCCACTTTGCGGTTCGCCGGCAAAAAGGAAATCGTGCAGTCCGACGGTGGTAGCGCTGAAGGTATTGGTCTCGATGATATCCGCGCCGGCCTCCAGATATTGGGTGTGAATCTCCTCGATGACCTCCGGCTTTGTAAGAAGGAGCAGTTCGAGACTGCCTTTGAGATCTTTGCCCTTCCAGTCGCGAAACCGTTTTCCTCGATAATCCGCCTCTGAAAGTTTGTACTGCTGGATCATGGTGCCCACGGCGCCATCGAGAACGACGATGCGTTCGCGCAGGAGCGCTTCCAATGGATGGAGACCGTTTGCTGCCATGATAATCCCGGAACTAAATGGTGTTTCCCTGGTGAATCAAGAAACAAATTGACGCATCATGATACGTAGATGCGTCACGATTTCTTAATCCTAATCGTGTTCGTGCTCTTCGCTCGAAAACGTCGAAGCCCGAATGACCCGCCTTCGGCGTCGCAAACGAATGATGATTGGCTCTGATAGCGCGAGGAGAAAACCAGAAGCGGCGGTTTTCCAAACCGCCGAGGCGATCTACAGATCGTCCTTCTTTGCACGTATCGCGTTTGCAGGAACGATTCGCCCTGCTCGCTCAACTTCTCCTCGAGCTTCTTCGTACAATTACAATCGCAACAGGCCCACGGCTCCGTTCCATTCTCGTGCCGGCAATTCCGGCGCGAGTGTGCATCTTTCACACTGAGCAATCGAAATATTCCTCCCAATATTCGCGTTCCTCCGCCAGTGGCGGATCGCAGAAGCAGGTTTCAACCCATGTAGCAACACCGTCCCGATTCACGCGCGCTTCCATCATGTTGTGCAAATACTCGTCACCGGCGATGGAGCCGCGGCCAAGCGTGCCGGTATTAATCGCGTTGAGTAGCGATTGCTCGCGGTTTGATTTCACCCGTGCTTTGACGACATAACGCATCACCAAATTTATCACAAACAAGGCGCAATTCCGAATGACCAACTGGTGCAGCCTCATCAGTATAATCAATTCGTCATTCAATCAGTGGCCATTCTTTGCGGAGATGTCTCGACTTCTCTCGACCGTGGCGCTTAGGTGAGTGCGCCGTGGAAGCAATCCGGCTTTTCAAATCGCTCGACCGTAATCAGCGCAACACGTTCGTCGCGTGTTTCCTCGGGTGGTCGCTGGACGCGTTCGATTTTTTCCTGCTAACTTTCGTGATCGCGCCGATGGCAAGCGACTTTGGCACGGGCATCGCTGAGCTGAGCTACGCGATCACACTTACCCTGGCGATGCGCCCAGTGGGCGCGTTCATCTTTGGGTTGCTGGGCGATCGGTTTGGGCGACGCATCCCACTCATGATCGACATCATTTTTTATTCGGTCATGGAATTGCTCACGGCCTTTTCTCCAAATTACACTTGGTTGCTGATTTTTCGCGCGCTTTACGGAATCGGCATGGGTGGAGAATGGGGACTCGGCGCGTCGCTGGCGATGGAAACCCTTCCGACCGCAGCGCGCGGATTGTTCTCGGGAATTTTGCAGCAAGGTTACGCGTTTGGTTATCTGCTGGCGGCGGTTGTGTATTGGATTGTGTTTCCGTTCTTCGGCTGGCGCGGTCTTTTCGTCGCAGGAGCGCTCCCGGCGTTTCTTGTGCTTTACATCCGGGCACGAGTGCCGGAATCGCCGGCGTGGCTGCGCCGGCAACGCGAAATGACCGATTTTTGGAGCGATGTACTGGTTGTGCTAAAACGCCACTGGGCACTTTTTCTTTACGTCATTTTGTTAATGACAGCGTTCAACGCGATGTCGCACGGAACCCAGGACATGTATCAAACTTTTCTCGGCGAGCAGAGGCACTATGGGGTGACACAAAAGGCGGCGACCGGGATCATTTACGCGTTTGGCGCGATCTGCGGCGGAACGATTGTCGGTCATCTGTCGCAAAAATGGGGCCGCCGTCGCGCGATCATTTTTGCAGCGCTGTTCGGGATCCTTCTGATTCCCGCGTGGGTTTTTTCGTCGAGTTTTTCCCTGCTGGTGATTGGTGGATTCGCCATGCAATTCATGGTGCAAGGCGCATGGGGCATCGTGCCGGTGCACTTAAATGAGCTTTCCCCTGGGGAGTTGCGTGGAACTTTCCCAGGATTTGCCTATCAGCTCGGGAATCTGCTCGCTGCGAATACGGCCGTCGTGGAAGCACGGCTGGCCGACCATTTTCGCGATGCGAGCGGGCATCCGGATTACGCGAAGGCGCTCGCGCTTTTTGCGCTGGTCATTTTTGTGGCGCTGATCGTGTTGGCCGCGATCGGGCGCGAGGAGCGCGGCAAAGAATTCTAATGATGGACCGCGGGTGGCGTCGGCTCCGATCCGGTGCTCGCCGGTTGCTGCGGCTGTGCGGCGGCTACTTGAGGAGACGCGTGATACACACCGGGCCCGTAGCGTTGTTCGACAATTGCCTCTGCGATTCTCTCCGACAGCAGTTCGCGATATTCGGCATCGCGCGCCTGGTTACCTTCGGACCGATTGCTCAAGAATCCG
>QHNF01000209.1 GCA_003218345.1 Verrucomicrobiota bacterium
CGCGATCGATCGAGCGAACGGCCAGGTCCAATACATCCAGGTTCGCCACGAAGAGATGGCAGCGTTCATGGCTTGTGCTCACGCGAAATTCACCGGTGAAGTCGGCATTTGCCTCGCCACGTCCGGACCGGGCGCGATCCATCTGCTCAATGGCCTTTACGATGCGAAAATGGATCACGCGAGCGTCGTGGCCATTGTCGGCCAGCAAGCGCGTGCGGCAATCGGCGGTGATTAACAGCAGGAAGTCGATCTTGTTACGTTGTTCAAAGATGTCGCGCACGAGTACGTGCACATGGCATCCACGCC
>QHNF01000210.1 GCA_003218345.1 Verrucomicrobiota bacterium
TCGGCGCAGGCGTAGCGAAAGCTTTGCTGGGCAAAGCGGTAATTCCAGATGATCTGCCGTTCTGCACCGGCCCCATCGGCTTGCTCGGTTCCAAACCGAGCTGGGATATGATGGAAGAATGCGACACCCTGCTGATGGTCGGCTCCAGCTTTCCGTACTCAGAATTTTTGCCGCAAGAAGGCCAGGCGCGCGGAGTGCAGATCGACATCGACGCGAAGCTCGTGAGCGTGCGCTATCCGATGGAGGTCAATCTCGTTGGCGACAGTGCGGAGACGCTGCGCGCATTGGTTCCTTTACTGGAACGCAAACAAGATCGGCAATGGCGCAAGCGCATCGAGGATAACATTGCGGAGTGGTGGAAACTTTTGGAGGCGCGGGCGATGAACGAAGCGAAACCGATCAATCCGCAGCGCGTGTTCTGGGAATTATCGCTGCGCTTACCGGATAACTGCATCATCGTTGCCGACTCCGGGTCGGCCGCGAATTGGTTCGCGCGCGATTTGAAAGTGCGCCGCGGCATGATGGCATCTCTCTCAGGAAATCTGGCCACGATGGGACCGGGCGTGCCTTACGCCATCGCTGCGAAGTTTGCGTTCCCGGATCGTGTCGTGATCGCGACCGTCGGTGACGGTGCAATGCTGATGAATGGAATCAATGAGATTGTTACGATCGCAAACTACTGGAAAGAATGGAGCGATCCGCGTCTCATCATCATGGTTCTCGCGAATCGCGATCTGAATCAGGTGACGTGGGAGCAACGTGTAATGGCTGGCGATCCAAAATACGAGTGCTCGCAAAACGTGCCATCGTTTGAGTTCGCGCGTTATGCCGAAATGCTCGGCCTCACTGGTATTCGCGTCGATAAGCCGGAACAGATCGCGCCCGCGTGGGAACAGGCGCTAAGCGCGTCGCGACCAGTCATCCTCGAAGCGATCACCGATCCAGAGGTCCCGACATTGCCGCCGCATATCACTTTCGAGCAGGCGAAAAAATTCACTGAATCAATGATCAAGGGCGAGCCGCGTCTGGGGCACATGATCAAGCAAACTTTCAAAGAAGCGATCGAAGGATTTTTGCCGCCTAAGAAATGAATGGGGAGCGTACGTGCCACATGATAAGGCGCGACCGCCGGGCGCGCCGCATTTAAGGAAATCACCTTGAACGGCATACAACCTGAGAGGGGCACGTTTTCCGGCGCCTCTCCCCTTGGGAAGGGGAGAGGATGAAGATGAGGCGATGATTCTGGCGATGTCGATGAACCCTCACCTTACCCTCTCCCTTTCAAACGGAGAGGCGAGTCACGTTCGAAAGTTGTTTCGCAAATGAAAACGTACGTTGATTCCGTGCCGATCGATAATCTCAAAGTTTCGGCGTTTACAATCCCGACGGAATCGCCGGAAGCGGACGGCACTTACGAATGGGACAGCACAATCATCGCAATCGTGGAAGTGACCAGCGGTGGGAAACACGGCCTTGGCTACACTTACGCAGACACAGCAACAGCGAAGCTCATTGAGGACAAATTGAAAGATGTTGTCATCGGTCGCGACGCACTGTCTGTGAGCGGCGCCTGGATGTCGATGTTGCATTCGGTTCGTAATCTTGGACGGCCGGGAATTTGTTCGATGGCAATTTCGGCTGTGGACACGGCGCTCTGGGATTTGAAAGCGCGCTTGCTGGATTTACCTCTGGTGACCCTGCTTGGCCAAGTCCGCGACACGTTGCCGATTTACGGAAGTGGCGGATTCACGAATTACTCAAACGAACAATTGCAGAGGCAGCTTCGCGGCTGGGTAGAGCAGGGGATTTCACGAGTGAAAATGAAGATCGGTCGCAACGCCATGAGCGACAGGCAGCGGGTGGCAGCTGCACGACAAGCGATCGGCGAAGATGTTGGTCTTTTCGTCGATGCGAACGGCGCATATTCGCGCAAAGAAGCACTTGCACAGGCGCACGCGTTTGAAGAATTCAAGGTTCGTTGGTTTGAAGAGCCGGTTTCATCGGATGACCTCGAAGGTTTGCGGTTCATTCGCGATCGCGCACCAGCCGAAATGGAGATCGCGGCCGGCGAATACGGCTACGACATCGATTATTTCCGGCGAATGCTCGATGCCGGCGCGGTGGACGTTTTACAGGCCGACGCGACGCGCTGCTGCGGATTCACCGGATTTTTGCAGGCAGCAACACTTTGTGATGCGCATCATGTTCCGCTTTCGTCGCACTGCGCGCCCGCGCTGCACGTTCACGTCGGTTGCGCCACCCCGGCCATGCGGCATGTCGAATATTTTCATGATCACGTCCGCATCGAGCGAATGATTTTCGAAGGAACGGTCGAACCAATTGATGGCGGGTTGAGCCCAGATCACAGTCAGCCCGGTCTCGGTCTCACTCTGAAGCGCGCAGACGTGGAAAAATTTGCGATCTAATTATGTGAACAGATCACCATCTGACGGAGAGCATCAAAACGTCGATTTTTCGGTCGAGAAGTACGGCGAGCGGACAGCGGAAAAGGAAGAGTGCGAGGAACAATTGCTGGCCGAGTACGCGAGCATGCTGGCGTTCTATGTTGTCAGCGTAGTTGCGCTGACAGGTACCGCAGTTGAACAAGGTCGATTGCCGAGAAAATTCAGGCTGCTTGATCTCGCGCTGTTGGGGATGGCCACCCACAAATTGAGCCGCATCGTCGCCAAGGATAGGATCACCAGCATTCTGCGCGCGCCGTTTGTCAATTACATCCGCAGCGCTGGCGCGGGCGAAGTTGAAGAGGAACCGCGCGGCCGTGGAATCCAGCGCGGCATTGGCCACTTGGTTTCATGCCCGTATTGCATGGCGCCGTGGTGCGCAACCGTGCTTAGCTTCGGTCTTGTTTTCGCGCCGCGTGTGACCCGGTT
>QHNF01000211.1 GCA_003218345.1 Verrucomicrobiota bacterium
ATTTTCGGTCGTGCCGTTGAATATTTTGAGCGCCGATGTTTTTCCGCGTGGAGACAACATCGTGCTGGGCGTTTTTCGCGTATGCGACACAAACGCCCGTCCTGTTACTAACTCGCGCGACTTCGAGCTGGTTGAGCAAACTTTGCGCCGAGCACTCGAAGATGAGGAGTTCGATTTCCTGCCATTAATTGAAAAGGCGAAGCGTCAAAGCCGCCCTCGCGGGGCAGGAATTGAATTTCCTACGCGTATCGCCATCGATAACGAAACGCATCCGGTTTACACGCTGATTGAGATCCAAGCCCCGGACCGGCTCGGTTTTCTTTACGATGTTCTGACCTGCCTTGATCGCGAAAATGTTTTGATCGCACTCTCTCGTATTAACACGCAGGATGGCGCAGCCATGGATACCTTGTATGTTGTGGACCGTTCCACGCACGCCAAGATCACCGATTCGCACGCCATTAAGATGATCCAGCAGCATCTTCAAAGCACAATTCTGAGTGGAGACGCTGCGAAATCGAAGTAAGTAAAAGCGGACGCCTGGGCGATTTATTGCTCATTGTTTGGATTTCATGAACGCTCTAATCCTCGCAGCCGGATACGCAACACGCCTTTATCCATTGACGCTCAACAAGGCAAAGCCGCTGCTCGTGGTCGGAGGCAGACCGATTATCGAATGGGTGGTGAACAACCTCGCGGATGTTCCCGACTTGGAAACGATTTATGTTGTGACGAACGACAAATTCGCGGCTGACTTTCAAGCGTGGAGCGAGCGCTATCAGGATCAACATCCGGAATTCAAATTCAAAATCATCAACGATGGCTCCAAGAGTGACGAAGATAAGCTGGGTGCGATTGGAGATATCAATTTCGTCATCACCGGGGAGAACTTGACCCAAAGCAGCTTGTTAATCGTTGCCGGCGACAACTTGTTTACTGAATCGCTAACGGACTTTGTCGTCTGCGCAAGAGAAACTGAAGCAACCGTTGCGGTCTATGACGTTGGCGACGCGGAGGCGATTAAAAAGTACGGAAATATCGCGGTTGACGCTGACGGAATCATCACCCGCTTTGAGGAAAAGCCGGAGAAACCTCAGGGAACTCTGGCTGCGATCGCGCTCTACTATTATTCGCCTGCGGTTCTCTCTCTTTTGACGACGTATCTTGCTGCGGGCAATAATCCTGATCAGCCAGGCCGTTTCGTGCAATGGCTCTACACGCGCAAACCGGTGGAGACGTTCCAGATCAAAGGGAACTGGCTCGATATCGGAAGCAAAGAAACGCTGGAGGACGCAGATCGAATTCTCGGAAGAATCCAAGTGTGATTCTCGATTATTTCAATCGCCCTTCGTCAAACTCTATCAGATCGAAATAAGTCCGAATATCCTTGCGCCCTTCACCGCCCGCCTCTTTCAGAAAATGGAGAAACCGCGCGTTTTTTGCAGCGGTGTCGGGATGACGTGAAATCATCGCCTGGTTCCATTGCTCGATTGCTTCAGGGGAATGTCGCGCTCCGTTTTTCTGCACCCAATTTAGAATTGCGCCATCCTCATCCAGCTTGTTAGCGATCTCTTCAAATGCGTCCCCGTCAAGTTTTAGAAAGGCCAGCAAATGCTTGTCGAAGCCAACGGTCTTGTAATTGTAGCCGTTGAGCAGACCTTTGCGGTGAAGCCTGGCTTTATCGATTAAACGCGGCAGATGCACGTACCCGCCAAGTTTCTCGTAAGGACTGCGTGGATGCAGTCTTTGCATGGAGACGATCGTTCTTAAGTCGCCGGCAAAGGCCGCGGTGCGGTCCCGGGAAAATCGGACTCCGGAACGCTCGCGGCGGCTGGCTTTTGTTCCTGCAACAATTCTCCCTGCATAAGACCGGCGTGGCCGATGACGAGCTGACCGCAAAACACGCCGCCTTTTTCCACTGAAATGGCCCTCGCTGTAACGTCGCCTTCCAGAGAGCCCCTCTTGTGTACCGTCACCATTGTTTGAGCAATGATCTCTCCCGACATGCGTCCTTTGATTTCAATGCTTTCCACCCGCACTTGCCGGAAGCAGTGAATATCGGCTTTGCGCTCGACGATGACGTGTCGCGCGCTGATACGGCCGGGAATTTTACCTGAGTAGTTGATCGTTGCGGTGTCATCGCAATGCAGATTGCCGCGCAGTTTGCCTTCTACCAAGGCGCACTGGCAAACTACGCTACTGCTGCCCAGATCGCCTTTGGCTGTCAGATGCACGTCGCCACGCGTCCGAATGGTTCGACTGAAGCCGCTGGTAATTTTGTAGTCGCGCAGATCAATATGCGCGCTGCACGCCGGACAGATCGTCGAAGTCGCCGCGCCACAGACCTGTTGTTTCCGCTTACATTCGAAACATTCAATGACCAAGCTGCGCTGCCGTCTCCAGAAGTCCTCGAATCTGCCAAGGATAGAGGAGTTCTCTGGCGCGGGCGCTTCTTCTCGTGTCCGCAGCTTCAAACCAGGTTTCGGCGCAAACGGGGAAAAGTAGCGGCCGCACTGACGACAGATCGAGCTTTTGGCCGCTGCATATTCCGTCTGCTTGAAGCCACAGTGCGGGCATTCCACACCGACTTTTGCAGGCGATGGATTGGCCACTGGATGCTAAGGCAAGACCCCTTCCTTATCCCCGCCCAAAAGCCGCCTTTATTGGCTCGCTCGGCCGTACAACTTCGGGCCGGGGCGGTACCGACTTAGCCGGAATCGTGCCGCTGGTGACTTCTGATTTGCCGATGAACGTTGCCCCCTCTTCAATGACAAGACGCGCTGCTTTCAAATCTCCCTGCAAGGTGCACTTCGATTTTAGCTCGCAGCGCTCGGCCACAGTGATATTGCCATGTACTTTGCCATAGACGGTGATCGATTTGGTTTTTATCTCGCCCCGAATGTCAGCGTTCTCACCGATCGTTAAAACACCGTCAGAGTTGATTTCCCCTTCGACTTTCCCGTCGATGAGAAGTTCCTTTTGGAACTTGATCGAGCCTTTGATTTCGACATCGCTCGAGAGGATGTCTTTGCCACCGTGATCTGCCATAGGTTTTTGATTATCGGTTATTGTTGATGTTTTTGGTTCTTCGCCATCCGCGGAATGATTGTTGTCATCTAAGTTCGGATACCGCGATCTTTCCGGGATCGGCGGCATCGGCTTTTGCGGGACGAATCTTTTGAGCATCCGGTAGTATTGTGACACTCGATGATGCCTGTCAACGGATTCTCGCTACGATCGGCAATTTTTTATTGTTCAACAGCGACCCGGTAGAGTCTGCAGACTTGGTTCTGGGCTGAAAACAACAGCAACGGCGGCGCTTGAGCGGGCGTTCTATCCATTACTCGGCAGATCGGGCGCGAAGGCAATCCCACGCCCAAAACCACTGCGGAATTTTGCGCCACACGGTCGGAATCGTACGCAAAAACCCATGCTGCCTGGTGATTCTCCAGAATTTGTCGCGCTTTTCGCCAATCTTCAGAAAGAAAAAATCGCGCGCTCTCCGCGATGCCATTCAAACTTTCGTGCGAGCTTCCAGCTATCCCAGGCTGCCCCGACCAATACGCAATCGCCGGTGAAAGCCACCACGGCGCAAGAAATGGGCGCGTCTCTGACGATTGCAAACTGAGCGCCAGCTCGTGCAGTTGGGCCGATTCACTGCGCCGCTCCACTC
>QHNF01000212.1 GCA_003218345.1 Verrucomicrobiota bacterium
CTATTGCGAAAAGGGCGGCGCACGCCGGCTCGTTTCAATTTGGCCAGATCGCGAACGAGGCGGAGACGTTGAGAAGCGATCTGGCAACTCGTCCCGAAGCGCTGCATGTCGATGTTGCAGGAAGTTATCGGCGGAGAAAAGAAATTGTGCACGATCTCGATCTTCTCGCGGCAACAAAAGATCCAGAAGCGATCACGAAATTTTTCGTAACGCATCCGCTGGTGGAATCAATCATCGCGCAAGGCCCCACCAAATCGAGCGTGCGGCTGAGCTCCGGCGTTCAATGCGATCTGCGGGTGGTGAGCGCGGCGGAATATCCCTTTGCACTCGCCTATTTTACCGGAAACAAAGAACACAATATTGAGCTGCGCAGTCGCGCGTTGCAGCGGGGCTGGACGCTCAACGAATACCGGCTCGCCCCGCTTCCGGTTGATTCGAAAGCCAAAAAGAAAAGGCCGATGAAGAAAATTTCGAAGGTGCGCGATGAAGCCGGACTTTATCGCGCGGTCGATCTCGATTTTATCCCGCCGGAACTGCGGGAAAACTGGGGCGAATTCGAAGCCGCCGAGAAACAGTCCCTCCCGAAATTGATCGAGAAGGAAAACTTGCGCGGGACATTTCATTGTCACACGACAGCGAGCGACGGGCACAACTCCATCGAAGAGATGGCGAACGCTGCGCAAGAGCTCGGGCTGGAGTATCTGGGCATCTCCGATCACAGCCGCAGCTCGATTCAAGCGCATGGAATCGACGAACCAAAAGTGCGCTCCCAGATCGTTACCATTCGAAAGCTGAACAAGAAGTTCCATGACTTTCGCCTCTTTGCCGGAGTCGAATGCGATATTCTGCGCGATGGCTCGCTGGACTTTCCCGATGAAGTGTTGTCGCAGCTTGATTACGTGATTGCGTCCGTTCATTCCGTTCTAAATTTGAGCGAAGCGGACATGACCGAGCGCGTGATTCGTGCGATGGAGAATCCGCTCGTTACCATGCTTGCGCATCCGACCGGTCGCTTGCTTCTGAAACGCGAGCCGTATCAGATCGATATCCCCGCAGTTCTCGACGCAGCAGCGCGCACGGGGACATGGATCGAGCTCAATGCCGCGCCAAAGCGGCTCGATCTGGACTGGCGCTGGTGGCCGCTTGCGAAACAAAAGGGGATAAAGTGCGTGATCAATCCCGATGCTCATCGCTTCGAGCGTTTGCAGGATCTGTGGTTCGGGATTGGCATCGCGCGCAAAGGCTGGCTGAGCAAAGGCGATGTCGTGAATTGCCTACCGCTGGGCAAGATTGAGAAAGAACTGCAGGCGAAGAGAGATCGGAAGAAGTGAATAGTGAGCACTAACTGGTGAATAGAATTCCCATTCACCAATCACCATTCACCGATCACCAGTCTCCTCTCTTTGCGGCATAAACATGGTGAGACATTTGCAGGCGCCGCCGGCCTTAATGAATTCGCTCATGGGCAATTCATGGCAGCGGTAGCCGCGATCTTGCAGCTTTGTCACGAGCTGCGGCGCGCCTTCGGGCAAGACAATGTCGCGCTCGAGAACGACGGCATTGCACGAAAAATGCATCGCCTCCTCTGGCGAGACATCGATTAGATCGGCCACATGTTCCCGGATGGCGCGCTGGCCGTAATCATCGAAAGCGAGTGGAAACCAAAACGCCGCTCCGTCGGGCAGGGGGCAAAAGCAGGTGTCGAGATGATAAAAACGCGGATCGACAAGTTCGGCGGAGATAACGAGACAGCCAAGCACGTCTGCCACGGCGCGATGCGATTGAATGTCGGAACGAAATTTGTAGCCGCAAAAAAGTACGTCGCCGCCAAAAAGCGCATCGCCTTCGCCTTCAAAGTAAAGATTTTCTGACAACCAGCGCACTTCGTAACCGCGTTTTTCCATCCACTTCGCGAAGAAAGGCTGCTCGCCGGCGCGCTCTTTGTGCCGGAAATTGCTGGGAATGAATTTGCGACCAACGGTAAGTCCTGCATTTGCCGTAAAGACCATATCAGGAAGTCCCGCCTGCGGTGTAATTAAATGAACTTTGCAATCCAATTTTGAAAGTCTCGCGTGCAATTGTTCCCATTGCTTTTGCGCGAGCGCTGCCTCCGCGCCGCGGGCGCGACTCATCCAGGGATTAATCTCATACTCAATGCCGTAGTAATCCGGCGGACAAAGGAGCAGCTCGCGCATAAGATCGCCAATCTACTCGGAAACGCGGGACTCACGGAGATAATCGGCGAGTTCCCGCAGGAACGGTTCCACGTCTGTGACTAGGCCGATTGATTGTAAAGGCTGGTGTTCGACCGCTCTCTCCACGGCCGAGGGATCAATATCGACGCAGACTGTTTTCACAGTGGGAGCGAGCATGCTGGCCACTGCGAGCGAATGCTGGACTGTCGCCAATAGCATCACATGAGTCACATCGGCGAGCTTTGTTCGCATGACTTTTTGAGCTTCGATCACATCCGTTGTTACGCCGGGAATCGGTCCTTCATCGCGAATCGCGCCAGTCAGGACGATATCGACGTTGCGACGGACGCAAGCGTGCATCACGCCCTGGGTCAGTATTTTTTGATGCACGGCAGCGGAGATTCCGCCCGCCTCGCGAATTGTATTGATGGCACGCAGATGGTTCTCGTGCCCAGCTCGCGCGAAGGCAAGATCGGGACTCATTCCCGATGACGTTCCGTACAAGGCGCGTTCTACGTCGTAAGCCGCAAATGGATTTCCGGCAAAAAGGCGATCGACATACCGCGATTCGATGAGGCGCACTAAATGCTGGCCAGCGCCGGTCTGTACAATTGGGGGGCCAGCGACAATCGCGATTTTACCTTTCGCTGCGCGCGCGCGTCGCAACTCCTGACCCAGTTCGCGAATGATGGCCGATTTCGGTTCGTCGGCGTCAACGATGGTGTTAATGAATTGAAAGAGATCAGTATGCGACGTTGAACGCTGCACAGGCACGACGCGGACACCCTGATGTCCCACAACAATCTCCTCGCCCTTGTTGACATCGAAAAACTTCACGGCTCGCGCAGAGCTTTTTTTTCGATCAAGCGCAATTGCACTGTTCATCATGGCGGGCCGCACTTCGATTTCCTGGTCCCCGAAGCGAACGAACGTTTGCTGATTGGTTGTCACGTAGAAATCGCGCGGACAAACTCCGTCCGCGGGAGCGCCGGCCAGCTGCGCGTTTGCGCGCTCCACCACTTCGGCCCCGTGCTGGCGAAGACGCAGGATCAACCCGTCAAGCGCCTCGCTTGTTTCCGCGGATACTTCAATTCGGGCAAAGCTTTGGTCTGCCCGCTTTTGGCCAATTTTGATCTCGGCAATTTTGAAATTCGCGCCGTGGGTCAGAATTTGATCCAGCACCTTTGGCAAAATGAGAGAATCAATTATGTGCCCACGTAACTCGATCGTTTCTGAAAACATCCGCAGAATTTAACCGATCAAGTTGGCTGCGCCAGTCGGCGTAAGAAAGCGCACTCTGTTACCTCGAAGCCTCTTTAGCGTCTCAAATTAATTTCTTGGTTTCCGGATTTCCTGATTCAACTTCCTTCCGCCATGGAAAAGCCAAGTGCACGTGGTCCTTCCCCGAGCCGCAAGGCGCATCGCGCCTTGGAACAGATATTAAACCGAAAACCGAAGCGTCCGCCGCGCCTGCCCGCAAAAAAAAATTCCTCAAACACGCGTCGGGCGATTAGTCGTTAAACCGGCAACGCCATGCACGAGCATTTGTCAGCTCTGGCCCCGAAGATCGCGAAGGCGTTATCAGTCAGGTCCGAGTACCTCGTGACGCAACCTGCAGAGC
>QHNF01000239.1 GCA_003218345.1 Verrucomicrobiota bacterium
CGTCACTGTTTATTTCATCCTGCTCAATCGCGCTGCCACCAGCGATAAGAAGAGTGTCGATCTTTCCGCGCACTTCCCGAAAAGTTTTATGCGCGGTGATTCGCAACCCGCAGTTCGTCACAAGCGATCGTTGAGACGACGCGCTGATGACTTCGACGGAATAGATTGGCGGCGATCCGAGATTTTGTTTGCCGAACATTTCCGCGGCGCGAGCAAACACTTGAAGCGGCCCGACCAGATCGATGATCTCTGTCCCCGGCGCGGCCACGAACACGATCCGCCGCGTTCGCGGTTGGACCGCGGTCCGAGGCGGACTGCCATTATTTCGTGGCTGCATTATAGCTTTTTGTCGACGGTCACGAACTTGTCAGGGGCCGCGTCGAAAGTTTTCTTATCGTCGTCGGAGCAGAAGTAGTAAGTCTTGCCTTTAAACACGGACTTGGGCGCGCGACATCCATTCCACACACTGGACAGAGGAGATTTTCGGCCGTTGAGACAGGTGCACTGGCGTAAACCTGGTTTGAATCTGGATTCATCCAGCCTTGTCCCTGGTATTCCATGTTATAGGCGGTCTTCTGCGCGATCTCGCGACCGTAGTAGCGCTCGACCACGCGAAGCGCGAGATCGATTCCGGAAGAAAGTCCGCCGGCGGTAGCGAGATTGCCATCCTCGACGAATCTCGCTCCGCGCTTGAGGTGGATATCCGGGAACTGCCTCGCAAAGGAAACAAAAGCACCGTGATATGTGGTTGCGGCTTTGCCCGACAAGAGTCCGGTTTTCGCCAGAACAAATGCGCCCGTGCAGACCGACATCGTGACGTCAGTGTTTTTGGTCGATTCACGAATCCATTTCAGCATCGCCTCGCTCGGCTTACCTTGGGCGGGGATAACGATGATCTTTGGCGCGGGCGCGTTGGCAAAAGTGTAATCGGGTATGATCTGCATTCCGCCACCGGCGTGGATAGGGGAAGTCGTGTCGGAGACCGTATAGAGGCGGAATGGGCCGTCCTCGAGGCCGGGAATGTTGACGTCACGGAAAACTTCCCATGGTCCGCAGAAGTCGATGATGACTGCGCCGTCTGAAATAACGAAGGCAACCGGGATCTGTCCTTGGGCTGGAGGCTTGAGCGGATTTGCTTCGACCGCGGATTTGTTATTGCCGGAACTGCCCGTGGTTTCGATCGGAGCTGCGTTTGCGGAAAGCTGACCGATAACGAAGAGAGCAAGCGCAGCGATCAAACCGGATCTCGCCGCGGCATTGACTAGATCTTTTCGATTCATGGAACTTGTTCGTGCATTCATGGCAGTAATCATCTCGCAACAGCCGTTGGCAGCAATGGCAATAATCACCACGTTTCTGCCAAGTGGCTACTTTTCTTTATCCTTTGACTTCCGGATGTCGCACTTGACGCAGTGCCCGAAGGTCGTCGACGCAAGCGACGCAGCCTCCTGCGTCCAATCCAACTGGTGGAATATTGACGGGTTGCTGCGCGAACTGCCAGATGGCGATGACCGCGCCGAAAATCAAGATCGGATAAATTGCCATCTCGATGACGTTACGGCTCTTTTCTTCCGAGCGAATCAGAAGCGCATAAGTGGACTCTTTATGTTGATTTTCTAGTTGATCTGTCGTGCCTATTTGTTCTTTCATGACACAACTTTCCGGCGGCACATCACTGGCCGCGATGACAATGATCATCAAATTTCTGCCATATCCGATGTAACGAGGGCGAGACACTGTCGCGCGCGATCACGCCCTCGCGTTTGTCATGTCGATCATCTGGCCATACAACGAAGTGATTCGCGCCGGCGCGATAGGGGAGCATCGCGCATCCGGGAACCGCGACCGTCGTATTCGATTCTGTGAGAGAGGGCGAGGATTGATTGAGTTGCCGCTAAGACAACTCGCCTTCGCGTGGCGAATAGTGAGCCGAGGATTCAGCGGGGCAGGGTGGCGAGGTACGAACGGTTTTGTCTTTATCGCGGTCCGGCAAACACTTTCCTGGCTAGTGCTTCAAAGCGCGAATCGCCACGCAGCGGATCGAGCAATGGTTCGACCTTGATGAATGCGATATCGTATCCGTCGCGCTCCTCGTAGGTTTCTTCGAGCAGCTGTATCGCTTCGTCTTTCTGGCCGAGTCCGATATGGATCAGTGCGAGATTGTATGGCGAAACGTAACGTTGCTTCGATGATTCGCGCAGTTCGCGCAGCTGTTGAAGAATCGCCAGCGCCTCATTTTTCCTCCCGATCTTTGCGTAGAGATGGCCAAGCAACGCGCGCGGCAGCGGATCGTCGTTTAGCGCGATTGCCTCCTTGTATTCCGCAATGGCTTCTTCGTTGAGGCCCTTCAGTTCCAGCGCGTCTCCCAAAGTCCAGTGGGCGTAGTAAAAGCCCGGGTCCATCTCTACAGTTTTGCGCAGTTGCTCGATCGCTTCGTCATATCGGCGAGCGCTGGTCAGAACAGTCCCGACATCGGCATTAATGACGAGAGAGAGCGGGTCGAGCTCCAGCGCGCGCTTGACCTCGGCAATGGCCTGCTCGAATTGGCCGAGCGGCACGAGTCCAGTCTCCCCATACCATTGATGGGCGGTCGCGTAGTTGGGATTCAATTCAATCGCGCGCCGGAATTCCCGATTGGCTTCTGCAAAATTAAGGTCGTAGGCGACAAGCGCGTTGCCGAGCGTCGTGTGGGCCTCTCCCAGAGTGCTGTCCAATTCGAGGGCTTTCGTCGCGGCCGCCTTTGCTTGTGGCAAACTATCTTTTGGACTGGCCTCAGCGTAAGCGGACAGCAAAACGTACGCGTCGGCCAATCCGGCATAGGCAAGCGCGTAGTTCGGATCTTTGTCGGTCGCCTGGTTAAAATAACCGATCGCCTTTTTTAAATCCGCTCCGGTACGTTTGTTCCAGAAATATCGGCCACGCAAATAAAGTTGATGTGCTTCCGCGTTCTCGGTGGGACGAACAGCGATGGCCTGCTGCTCCGGGCCAGTGAGCTTGGCTCGAAGCGTGTCGGCAATCATTTTGGCAATATCGCTCTCCGCCGCAAAAACGTCGGTGAGATTTCGGTCATACGTCTCCGCCCAAAGATGCGCGTCGCTGACGGCATTGATTAACTGGACAGTCACGCGAACGCGATCGGCGGTTTTTTGGACGCTGCCTTCGAGGATGCTTGATACGCCGAGCCGTTTCGCGATCTGCGGCAGATCATCGGGCGAACTTCTGTAACGCTGCGTCGACGTGCGCGAGATGACTTTCAAGTCTGCGATCTTCGCCAGGCGGGCGAGGATTTCGTCCTGTATACCCTCCGTAAAGTAGGCGTTGTCCGGATCGCGGCTCAGGTTTTCGAAAGGAAGCACCGCGATTGATTTTGCTGGAACATCTACTGCGCCAGTTGGCGGAGGCGAAGGTGGTCTGTTCCAGTTTCGGAGAAGATTGACCACAAGCAGACTGGCTGCGAGCAG
>QHNF01000227.1 GCA_003218345.1 Verrucomicrobiota bacterium
TACCAATCGAGCAGCCGTTGCTCGATTCCCGCATACGCAATTACGCGCAACTAACGGCGCGCCAACCGGTGCACTCAAGCATAGGAAATGGCCTAACGAGAATCGAGCCGCTCGGAACCGAGTGAGATGGATGGGCAAACCCAAAGGTCGAGTGAGCGAGAGCGGCCAGCTCACCGCCGTTCACAGACGCACCGGATAGGAATCGAGAAAAGTCAGTCCTCGCGTTTGACGCTCGCTTGTAGCGGGAATTTCAGACCCAGAGTGTGCGATCGAAGGTGCGATATTGAATCGCTTCGCTGACGTGCTCTGGTGAGATGTCGATCTTATCGTCGAGATCGGCGATGGTGCGCGAGACCTTGAGAATGCGATCGTAAGCGCGGGCGCTAAGGTTCAATTCATTCATAGCCACACGAATCAGTTCCTGCGAATCCTGGCTAAGCTTGCAGTGTTGTTTGAGCTGACGCGTGGCCATGCGCGCGTTGCAGGTTACTTTTGGGTTATCGCGAAAGCGCTCCTGCTGGCGTTCGCGCCCGCGAACCACACGCTCGCGAATCGCGGCGGAACTTTCCTCGGCACGTTCGCTGGCGACATCGCGATATTCGACCGCCGGAACTTCGATGTGCAGATCGATGCGATCAAGTAACGGTCCGGAGATACGTTGACGGTATCGCTGCACCTGCACCGGACCGCAACGGCATTCGCGTTTTAAATCGCCAAAGTACCCGCAAGGGCAGGGATTCATCGCCGCGACTAGCATGAACTCAGATGGAAACGTCACGCTGCCTGCCGCGCGCGAAACGGTGACTTTCCCGTCCTCGATCGGCTGGCGCATTACTTCCAGCGCCGATCGTTTGAACTCAGGCAGCTCATCGAGAAAAAGGACTCCGTTATGCGCGACGCTCACCTCGCCCGGATTTGGGAATGTGCCGCCGCCGAGCAAACCAATGTCGCTGATGGTGTGATGCGGCGCGCGGAACGGTCGTGTGGAAACGAACGAGCGTCCATCCCTGAGTAAGCCGGCGATGCTATGAATCTTCGTTGTGTCGATTGCTTCCTCAAGCGACATCGGCGGAATGATGGTGGGAATGCGTTTCGCAAGCATCGATTTCCCCGAACCCGGAGGCCCGATCATCAGGACGTTGTGACCGCCGGCCACCGCCACTTCGATAGCGCGTTTGACGTGACCCTGGCCTTTCACGTCGCTAAAATCGACATCGTACGTTTGATGCGTGGCAAAGAATCCGGTCAGATCAGCGCGTGTAGGCAGAAGCGGAGTTTCGCCGCGCAAGAAAGCAAATGTCTGCCGCAAATTTTGCACGCCGTAGATGTCGATCTTATTGACCATGGCGGCTTCAAGCGCATTGGCTTCCGGGACGAAGAGTGCGCGTCTGCCTCGGCGTCGTGCTTCCAAAGCGACCGGCAGCACGCCTTTCACGGCGCGCACCGTACCGTCCAAAGCAAGTTCACCCACGAAGCTGAAATTTTCGAACGGCGAACTGTTCAATTCTTCGGTCACCGCGATCATGCCGAGTGCAATCGGCAGGTCGAAGCTTGGCCCCTCTTTCTTGATATCGGCTGGCGCAAGATTAATCGTGGTGCGTCCGCGTGGCCAAAAGTAGCCGCTATTTGCGATCGCAGTTGTTACGCGGTCCCGGCTCTCTTTCACAGCGGCGTCTGGCAGGCCAACAATTACAATGTTCGGGTCGCCGCCGGCGCCGTTGACTTCTATCTCAACTTCGTACGCGTCCACTCCGTAAACCGCGGCAGAATAAATTTTGGCGAGCATTGCAGCGAGATTGCCAGAGAAACAGCGACAGGGGAAGCTTGGAAGATTCGTCCGCGCGACGAGCCATCGCGCGATTTCTCAGGGTGCCTTGGGCAAACGGGTCGATGCCTGACCGAACACATAACGCCAGCCAGCCGGAGTGCGAACATAGGTGTCGCTGAACCAAAGCTTATAGTCGAACGGTTTACCTTCTTCGGTTCCTTTGGCCCACAATAGAGCGGTCACGACTGCCGTGTCGCCCCACACCCGCACTTTCTGAGCGCTATCCTCTTGATGTTCGTAAACCGTGCGCTTACTTCGGGCTTCATTCAGCAGATCAGTCTTTGTGTAGGTTTTGCCGAGACCTGTTACCAGCGCGAAGTCATCGGCCAAGATCGGCCAAGATACGATCCATGATGGCGAAATCGTTGTTTTTGACCGCCGCCTGGTATTCGGTATCGAGTGCCGCCACGGCATCTTCGTCATCGACAGAGGACCCACCGCAGCTAATCGATGCGATCGTCATGAGTACCGCAACGGTAAATGCCAAAGCGCGCGTCAAAGATCGACATCGCCCAATCCTACCTGGAGCACAGTCATCTCCGCGGCGTTCTACCTTCTTCGACGTCATGAAGGTCCAACCACGTTTGAATATCGTCGCGATCGCCCAAACCTGATCGCTTTTTGGCCGCTTTCAGGTCGGCGCTCGCTTCATCTCGCCAGCCGCGTTTGGAAAGAAACGCATTCCAGATAAGGATTTCTTCCTCGCTGGGCCTTCTGCCCCGCGCAAAGCACCATTCAAGGATTTCTTCGTCAGACCCTCCCTGAAGAGTTCGCTCGACCAGCTCATCATAATTAACTCCTAAAAATCTTGTGCAGCGAGCATCGAAGAAAGTGGGATCCTCCACTCCGACAAAATATCCCGGCGCCAATCGGCCTTGAGCATGTAGCCGGATCTTGTCCAGCATTCGAGCAAAATAAACCAGCCCTTTCGTCTCGAGGTAATCGCTACACGGTGTCTGAGTCTCCATTTAAAGAAAGCTTCTGGCGTTGTGGTAAGGTGTCAACGGTCCACTTGGAGCGAAATGGCCATGCCACTGTGGCCGGAGCTTGCGGTTAGGAGCAGTTCTCGACGAGAATCAGCAATGCCCAACGTTATCAAAGAAAGCGCTCATCCTGGCCTTCGCCGTAAGGAAGAAGGAACTAATGAATCTCAGTGAGCGCAATCCGAATCGTGAAAGCGGTTGCAGATAAGAGCTCAAGTAAGAAGCAGCGGCGTCGCCATTCGATCGTGGCTCTTGAAATGATTCGGCTTGATCGCGCTGCCGCCGAACCGCTTCATCAACAACTTTACCGCCAAATTCGCGATGAACTAATTTCGGGAAGCTTCAA
>QHNF01000228.1 GCA_003218345.1 Verrucomicrobiota bacterium
CATTTAGCGCGATGACCGCCCACAGACCGGCGGTCGCACTGAACAATCGGCGCGCAAAATAAAACAGGAGCAGGCTCGTACCTGCTGCGAGCAGAGGGCTAAAAAAGCGCACTCCGAATTCCTTCGCGCCAAAAATCGCAGTACTGGCACGCATGGCAAAAGCTATGCCTGGACCTTTGCTGAAGTACGCCGGCGCCAGTCGCTCCGACCACATCCAGTAATGCGCCTCGTCAAATTCGAGATCGGTGGTCGTCAACATCGACAATCGAACCACCGTCAGCGCAGCGATAAAAAGCCAGACAGCCCGAGTTGTCGTCATGGAGAGTGGCGCGAGCCTCCGGTCCGCCGGTCGGACGAACTCGTCCCGTGGCGAGCTTGCGAGTGTGGAGAGGGCAAGCTGGAAGCATGCCCTACAATTAAACTCGGGTGACGCGCGTAAAGGTTCGGCGCCCACTTTCGCGCCGCTGTTCTCCAGATCAACTCGCACAGGCCGAGCAGGAGCAGTGCTTCACCGATTGCTAGAAACAGGGTTGCGATCACATCGCTGGGCCAATGTGCACCGAGATAAATTCGCGAATAACCAATCGCTGCGGCAATAAACCAGTAGAGCCAGCCATGCCGTCGATAAAACAGCGTGCAAAAAACGGCAATCACGCAGTTAGTTGTCACGTGTCCCGAGGGAAACGATGGTCCCGATCGGGTGCGATCAGAGGAATCGGAAAACCGAATTGTCGGTTTCTTAAACACCGTAAGGAATTTCGGACTTGTCCTTCGTAACTGGACCATTCGCACGGTTTCCACCTGTTTAGGCCTATGCCGATTCACTGCCGATTTTAATACGCCAGTAAGCTGACCTGTGATTAACAAAGACAAGAGCAAACAGATGACGAACGCGCGCGCTTTGAATCCACCAAAAAAGAGCGCGCTTGCTCCAATCGCGATGAACAATGGCCTCCAAATATCGCTATCGCTTAGCGCCGCCATGAACAAGTCCACCGCCGGGCTCGTCCATTGTTGGTTAATGAGATGAAAAAGGGACTGGTCCACGCGATTGGGAATGAAGCAGCGTTTAAGGTTTAATCGCTACCTTCCAATAAACAAACGCGGCACAATGACGAAGCACGAATGACGAATGACGAAACAAGGTCGAATGCTCAAATGACGAACGCGAAATCCGAGGCTCTCCTTTTGTCATTCGCGTTTCGTCATTTCTTTGTCATTCGTCATTTGTCATTCCTCATTTGTTTCGCGTTCGCGATGATGTCGAGCTTCGCCCAGTCCCCCCCTTCCGCAAAAGACATTCTTGCCTCAGTCCGCATGATCGAATCGCGACAGCAAATCGATTTGCAAGGACAACTTCGCCAAAACGACATCGTGGTCCCATTTCGTCTGATCCAAAACGGGCCGCTGATTCGTTATTCATTCACAAATCCGGATGAGATCTTGCAGTTGCGTCTCGGCGAAAACAGCTCGCGTCTTGATCTTGTGACCGGCTCCGAAACCGAAAAATTTGCGGCAGCGAACCTCAAGCAAAGAATCCGCGGCACGAGTGTGACGTACGAGGACCTGGCGTTCAAATTTCTCTACTGGCCAAACGCTCGCGTTCTAGGCGAAGAAAATGTCCGCACTCGCAATTGCTGGAAGCTGCAGCTGCGCGCGCCCTCGCGCGAGTCGCCGTATTCCAATGTGCTGCTTTGGATCGACAAGGCAAGCGGAGCGCTGATGCGCATGGAGGGCTACGATTGGGACTTGCACCTGGCGAAGCGTTTCGAAGTCGTCTCCGCTCAGAAGATCGAGGGCCGCTGGTTTTTAAAACAAATGCGCATCGAAGAACTCCAGCCGGGCACTAGTCACGTGCAGTCGCGCACGTATCTGGAGATTAAGAGATAGGGACGCGGCGCTGCAGCGGCTCGCAGACATTCTGCCCGCGTTAATGTCTCGCGGGCAAGACGCCTGCCAGCGCCATTGATATTGAACCGCGAAAACGCGTCAGCGCACCTGATGTTGGTCGGATTTCGCGCCGCTCACCACCAGCCTGCGGCCGAGGAATTCCTTGTCGTGCAATTCTTCCACCGCGCGTTTCGCTTCCTCGATGGTTTGCATCTGCACGAAGGCAAAACCTTTCGAGCGCTGGTTGTGCCGGTAACTTACGACTTCCGCATTCTGCACGTGCCCCACTCCGTTGAACAATTCAAAGAGATCGCTCTCGGTAGCGTCGAAGGACAAGTTGCCAACGTAAAGACGCGGCGAAATGACTTCGATCCGTTCAGGTTTTCGGGCCGGTCGCGAAGGCTGCGTGCCATTGCGTGCGCCGGTCACTGCTTTCTTCGTGCTCTGGCCGTTTCCAAAAAATGCGGCAATGCGCTGCCAGAATGTCTTTTTTTGAGCTTTCGCTTCTACCCGCTGATGACGCGAGCGTCCATCGCCCCTGCGTCGGGAGCCGCCGCGCGAACGATGCGAGCGTCTCCCAGATGAATAAGAGTTCATGTTGATCCTTAGGTTTGAACCAGTTGTTAAATGGGCGGAGCGCATCGAAGGATGCACCGTCCGCAGCGCGCCAATCATCCAGAGTCCATTCAAACAATTTACAGGCACTCTGCGACGCCGTTGGAAACTCCGCCTCTTTGAGCCGGGAATCTCTTTGTCTTGAACTAGAGGCCAACGCACTCAACCAACGAAGCAGCCAGGGTGCAACAGTCCACACCACGGTATCGAAAAACCTGAATCGTCGTAGAAAACGGAGGCTCGGAAGATCGAACAAGATTCCCGCCATCTCGGCGGAGATTATCGCGTGGTTCGGGTCCGATTGCAAGTGGGAGGAAAAAGGTAGGGACAGTGCGCT
>QHNF01000229.1 GCA_003218345.1 Verrucomicrobiota bacterium
TATTCGCCCGTCTGGCGGGCGGGAGAAAGGGGATTTTCATGAATCAGATCATCGATGCTATCGAGAAAGAACAGCAAAGGAGTGACGGAACGCCGTTCTCTGTTGGGGATAGCGTGCGTGTTCACACCCGCGTGGTGGAAGGGGACAAGGAAAGAGTTCAGATTTTCGCCGGTATAGTCATTGGCCGTAAGGGCCGCGGACTCAACGAAACATTCACCGTGCGCCGAATCTCGTACGGCGAGGGCGTAGAGCGTGTATTTCCCCTCCATTCGCCGAGGATCGCGAAAGTAGAAGTGGAGCAACAAGGCCGCGCGCGCCGCGCCAGACTAAACTACCTGCGCACCCGCAAAGGCAAGGAAGCCACAGCAGTCAGGGAATAGGAGCGAACAGATCGACGACTGGTGAATGGTAGGAGCGCGAGTTTCTATTCACTGATCACGACTCGCGATTCGCATTTCCCATTTTCGTAGCGCCGGAATTATTCTAGATTTGCAACCGCATGTATCGGCGCTGCGGATTTCGTTACGAAAAAAAACTCCGCGCCATCGGCGCCACGCGCATTGCCGGGATTGACGAAGCGGGTCGCGGCGCTCTGGCAGGTCCAGTTGTCGCCGCCGCCGTGCTTCTTCCTGAAAAATTCCGTCATCGTCGCCTGAACGACTCCAAACAGCTTGCACCGGAATTGCGCGAGGAAATCTATTGTGACCTGGTCTGCAATCGCGAAGTCAGGTGGACGGTCGGCGCCGTCGATTCCGCAGAGATCGACCGCATTAACATTCTGCGCGCGAGTCATCGGGCGATGCGCCTGGCGATCTCAGCACTGGTCGAAACGCCCGATCACGTTTTGATCGATGGGCTGCCTGTTATCCCTTTTCCTTTTCCGCAGACGGCCATCATTGACGGCGATTGCATCAGTCTCAGCATCGCTGCTGCCAGCGTGATCGCCAAGGTAACGCGCGACCGGATGATGCGTGACTTTTGCGCTCGATTCCCGCAGTATTGTTTCAGCCAGCACAAAGGTTACGGAACCGAGCTGCATCTGGTGAAACTCCATGAATTCGGCCCTTGCCCGATCCATCGCCGATCTTTCGAACCGGTGGCGCAACCGCTTCTCGCGTTGGAGGAGATCGCCCAAATCCGGCCATCTCGGGCGGGGCGCGCGCGGGGAGAGGTTGGCGTGCCGCTATCTCAAGCGTAACGGTTACAAAGTCCTCGTTCGCAATTTCCGCGGTCGCAGCGGCGGTGAAATCGATATCGTCTGTCGTAATAACGACACGCTGGTATTTGTCGAAGTAAAGACGCGCGCGCGTCAGGATTTCGGGCGGCCTGTAGAAGCAGTAGATCGAGAAAAACAGAAGCGAATTTCGCGCGGTGCGCTGGCTTGGTTGCGGATGCTCGATAACCCCGACATCCTTTTCCGATTTGATGTCGTGGAGGTCATCATTGCGGATAACGCGAAGCCGCGGATGGAATTGATCAAGAACGCATTTCCACTTTCCAGACCTTATCTTTATTAGCCCGGCAAATCACGAGCTGGAAAACATTGACACCTCGTTGGATCAGCGTCCGAGCCGTGCTGAATCCGCTTGCGATCACAATTCCAGCCATAGAATAGTTGGCCAGGGCTTTTTGTGAACACGAAGATCAATCATCTCGCGGTCTGGATTCTGGTCGTGGTTTATTTCCTCATTGGCTGGGGCTGGTACGCGATCTTTGGCGAGAAGTGGTTGAATCTTCACGCCAGAACGATGACCGACATCGAGCGCACGCACAATGTCTCCGCGTACCTGCTCGCGTTTGTCGCCTCCATCATCGTCAACTATGCCTTGGTGTGGTTAATTAGTCGGCTCAATGCGACGAGCGCGATCGCCGGATTAAAAATCGCGCTCCTGTGCTGGTTCGCGTTTCTCTTCGTCGAATATTCCACGATCGCCGTGTTCTCAGCTTTCGAGACGAATCCGTGGCCGCTGATTTTCATCGACATGGGCCGTCCGTTCGTAGGCTTCGCTGTCAGTGGACTCGTCCTCGGCGCCTGGCGCAAACGAACAGCTTAAGCATCAACACTTATCCCACGTTATGCCTAACGAACCCATTCATATCGCACAATCGAAGGAACCAATTTATTTGCTTCCAAAAATGTCGAACCGGCACGGTTTGATCGCCGGCGCTACAGGTACGGGCAAGACAGTGACGCTGCAAACGTTGGCCGAAAACTTCAGCGCGCGCGGTGTACCGGTTTTCATGGCCGACGTGAAAGGCGATCTCGCGGGGTTGAGCCAACCGGGCGGGAACAATCCGAAAGTGGTCGAGCGCGCGAAGGAGTTGAAGATTTCGGATTTCAAAGGCGAAGCCTGCCCCGTTGTCTTTTGGGATGTGTTTGGCGAGAACGGCCATCCAGTGCGCGCAACCATCTCCGAAATGGGGCCACTGCTTCTGGGGCGTCTCCTCGAATTGAACGACACGCAGGAAGGCGTGCTCAACATGGTCTTCAAAATCGCGGACGAAAGCGGCCTGTTGCTCCTCGATCTTAAGGACCTGCGTTCGATGTTGCAGTACGTCGCGGACAATGCCGATCAATTCAAAACGCAATACGGAAACGTCTCGGCTGCCAGCGTCGGCGCAATCCAGCGCAATCTGCTTGCGCTTGAATCGCAGGGAGCCGGCAAATTTTTCGGCGAGCCCGCGCTGAACCTCGATGACCTCATTCAAATACAAGAAGGAAGAGGCGTGATCAACATTCTCGCCGCAGACAGGTTGATGCAGCAGGCGCCGAAAGTTTACGCGACGTTTCTGCTCTGGATGCTTTCGGAATTGTTTGAAAATCTTCCCGAGATCGGCGACCCCGAAAAACCGAAGCTGGTTTTCTTTTTCGACGAAGCACATTTGCTCTTTAGCGACATCGCGCCCGCGGTTAAGCAAAAGATCGAGCAAATGGTGAGATTAATTCGCTCGAAAGGCGTCGGTGTTTATTTCGTTAGCCAGAATCCGCTCG
>QHNF01000230.1:0-1741 GCA_003218345.1 Verrucomicrobiota bacterium
TTTTTTGGATCGCAACATGCGCACTGCGACTTTGCTTATGGCGACGAGTTCCAGACGTACCAAAAAGCGGGAATTCTTACGCGACTCGATTGCGCCTGGTCACGCGATCAACCCGATAAGATGTATGTCCAGCATCGAATGACGGAGAACGCCCACGAGATTTGGAAGTGGATTGATGGGGAAGGCGCATATTTCTTCGTGTGCGGCGACGCGCGCCGGATGGCCAAGGACGTGGATGCGACGCTGCGCAAAATCGTGCGGGAACAAGGCGGCAAAAGCATCGATGAAGCCAACGAATACGTTGAAAAACTGAAGAACGAAAAGCGCTACAAACGAGATGTGTATTAGGAAATGACGAAGCACGAATGACGAATGACGAAACAAATCCGACGACTCAAATGACGGGGAACGTTTTAATTCCACTTCGTCATTTTGATTTCCTCATTCCTTCGGCATTCGTCATTCGGATTTAGTCATTTTCTTCATTTGTGGCATAGTAATACGTCAAAGTTAAAACCATGTACGAGGACACTGAATTCACATTGAGCCGCGATTGCGAGGCGATCCAGATCCCGAGCGGGCAGAAAACGACAATCCCGACTGGGACGCAGGGCGTGATCACGCAAAGTCTCGGCGGAAGCTACACCATCGCAACATATCAGGGTTTGGCGCGGATTGCCGAGAAAGATCTCGATGCTCTGGGCTTGGAAAAACCGCAGGCCCAACCAGCTCAAAAAGCTGCGAGTAGCACAAACGGTGAAGTTTCGGAAGAAGATGTCTGGAACCAGCTTCGCCAGTGCTACGATCCGGAAATCCCGGTCAACATCGTCGATCTTGGCCTGGTTTACGATTGTCGTTTGATCAAAAAGGACGGCGGCGGCACGCGGGTGGAAGTGAAAATGACGCTCACTGCACCTGGCTGTGGCATGGGACCGGCCATCGCGCACGATGCGCAGAGCAAACTTCTGTCGATCGATGGCGTGGATGAAGCTGATGTCCAGCTCGTGTGGGACCCGCCTTGGAACCAAAACATGATCAGCGAAGCCGGGCGGATGAAGCTAGGCATGATTTAACCGCGCACTCTGCATGACTTGATGCATGCGGTCTCCTCTGCAACAACAGTCGAGGAGAAAACGCGCCGTATCCTAAGCGAAATTTTCGCCGACTGCACGCTGGACAAAGTTACCGTCCGGCTATGGGACAACTCTGCATGGCCCGACGATCGGCCGCGTTTGGCCAGGCTCGTGCTGAAACATCCCGGTGCAGCCAAGCGAATGTTTTCGCCGGGCACAGAAGTCGGGTTGGCCGAAGCGTATTTGCGCAACGATTTCGACATCGAAGGCGATATCGACACGGCGCTCAGCCGCCTCGGTGATTGGAAGAAAAAGCTGAAGCTCGGTGGTCTGCTGATCAGAATTCCAGGGAATGATGGAACTTCGATAATGCAACGGGCCGCGAGACAGCTACTGCCACCGATCCGCGCCACACGTCACTCTCCTGACCGTGATCGGCGTGCGGTAGCATTTCACTACGATCTCTCGAATGATTTCTACCAACTGTGGCTCGATCGACGCATGGTTTATTCCTGCGCGTATTTCAAATCGCCAAACGATCATCTCGACGTCGCGCAGGAACAAAAACTCGATTACGTCTGCCGCAAATTACGTTTACGAGCAGGCCAGCGTCTGCTCGACATTGGTTGCGGTTGGGGCGCGCTGGTCATCCACGCTGCGAAACATTT
>QHNF01000230.1:1791-6091 GCA_003218345.1 Verrucomicrobiota bacterium
CTCCAGGATTGCCGAAGCTGGATTGGGAAGCAAAGCGAACATCGACGTGCGCGATTATCGGGAGATTGCTGCGACCAGCGAACCTTACGATGCGATCGTGAGCATTGGAATGGCAGAGCACGTCGGGCGCGAGCGGCTCCCGGATTACTTCACAGCTGCGCACCGGGCACTCAAGCCGGGCGGCGTTTTGCTTAATCAGGCAATCGCTGAAGATATTGTCGCGCGACCGGGGAACAGCGAGGACTCATTCATCGACCACTACGTTTTTCCCGATGGCGATATTCCGCCCCTGCCAATTATGCTGCGCGCCGCGGAGAGATCAGGTTTCGAAATCCGCGATGTAGAAAATCCGCGCGAACATTACGCGCTCACTCTGCGCCATTGGCTGCGCAGATTGGAAGAACACCACGACCAAGCACTCCGCTTTGTCGATGAAGCAACGTATCGTGTGTGGCGTCTCTACATCGCTGGCGCCGCGCATGGATTCCACCGCGGCTGCATCGCCGTGCACCAAACGCTGTTCGCAAAGTTGAACCCCTCTGGCCAGACAAAACTGCCTCTCACACGCGACGATTGGTGCGCGCGCCAGCCTACAATGTTAGGCGTGATGGAAATTAATTTTTTGTGACGTTGACAGTGTTTACGTCGGTTCTATACTCGTCCACTTTCGGGTTGCTCAGCGAAAATAACTTTTGCTGAAACGACCGTAAACATATGCCCTCGACTGAAATCATTTTAACGGAGAACGTTCCTGGTTTGGGCGCGGAAGCCGATGTAGTCAAAGTGCGTCGTGGTTATGCGCGCAATTATTTACTACCGCGCGGCAAAGCACACGAAGTGACACCGGCAACTTTGCGGCAACTCGATTCTCTCAAGCAGAAACGCGCCGAACGTGAAGCGCGCGAGCTGAACGAGGCGGAAGAATTGGCACGTCGAATCGGTAAAGCGCGAATCGTCTTCACGCTCGAAACCGGTGAGACTGGCAAAGCTTTCGGCTCAGTGACTGCCCAAGATATCGTGAACCGCCTCAAGAACGAACTCGGTGTGGAAATTGATCGACACAAAATTGTCCTGGAGCGTCCGATCAAAGACACTGGCGAGCATGAAGTTCCAATCAAATTGCACCACGATGTGACGGCACAATTTGCTTTTCGGGTGAAATCGGCCGAAGCGCCTCACGAACGCGGAGGGGAACCTCCTGCTGCGACGGCAGGCGAACCTGAGAAGAAACAGCGACGATTTTTCAAGAAACGAAAAGAGACCAAATAAATGCCGAGTTCTCACGGCCCTCAGCCTGAGAAATCTCGTAAGACAGCGGGTAATGGCGCTGGCCGAGGTTTGGCGGCGCAAAATGGCGGCAGAGTTTTTCGCAATCTGCCAACAGGTTCTGCGCAGGATATTCACCGCCCCCCGCCGCATAGCGTCGAAGCGGAACAAGGGGTTTTGGGATCGATGCTGATCTCCCCGCGCGAAGCAATCGCCGAATGCGTCGAGAAAATTAATGACCAATACTTTTATGTCCCGGCTCACCAGACGATCTATAACGTCCTGGTCGATCTTTGGAATGCCGGGCAGGCGATTGACCTGATCACGTTCACGCAAGTCTTGCGCGACCGAAACCTCCTCGAAACCGTCGGCGGCGCGGCATTCGTCACAAGTTTGTTCACGTTCGTTCCGACGGCCGCCAATGTTGAGTACTACCTGGAGATCGTTCGCGACAAATACATTCTGCGCGAAATCATTTCGGCTGCTACCGAGAGTGTTCGGTGCGCCTATGAGGAACAGGACGAGGTGAACAATCTTCTCGATGAAGTGGAGCAGCGCATTTTTGCCGTGGGCGAAGACCGCTTCAAAGGCCGGATGCTCTCGATGAAAGATCAGGTGATGGAAGCGATCGAGGCGATCGAGAAGCTTTACGAACGCAAAGGAGGTATCACCGGCATCTCCACGGGGTTTGTCGAGTTCGATCGCATGACCAGCGGGCTGCATGCCGCGGAAATGATCGTGATTGCGGCGCGGCCCAGCATGGGAAAGACAGCGCTTGCCATGAATATCGCCGAACACGTCGCCATCCAGGAAAAACTTCCCGTTGGCGTTTTCAGCCTAGAAATGAGCAGTCAGCAGCTTGTTCAGCGCCTGCTTTGCTCTAGGGCACGCGTCAATTTGCAGAAAGTGCGCGATGGATTTCTGGGCGAGCGCGATTTCCCGAGTTTAACCGCGGCCGCTTCAAAACTGGCGGAAGCGAAAATTTTCATCGATGACAGCGCAAGTCTCACCATTCTCGAATTGCGGGCAAAGGCGCGCCGACTCAAAGCGCAGCAGGATGTGCGACTCATCATTGTGGATTATTTGCAACTGTTGAGATCGACGTCTCGCCGTGCCCAAGACAATCGGCAGTTGGAAATCTCCGAAATTTCCGCAGGTCTCAAAGGTTTGGCCAAGGAATTGAAGATTCCGATCATCGTAGTCGCGCAATTGAATCGACAACCGGAGCAACGTTCCGGCGGCAAACCGCGTTTGAGTGATCTGCGTGAGTCTGGCTCGATCGAACAGGACGCAGACTTGGTCGGATTACTTGTCAGGCCGGAGATCTACGAGGAAGACGAAGAGGCGCGCGCGGAAAAAGCCGGCGAAGCCGAATTTATTATTGCGAAACAACGCAATGGGCCGGTCGGCGAAATCCCGCTGACCTTTCTGAAAGAGTTCACGCGCTTTGAAACTCGCGCGCGCAATGTGAGCGAGCCGGAAGAAGCGTTTTAGGGTAGACGCACGCGTGTCACACGCCGGCGAGCAGGTTCTCCCGGTCGCGAACTCCTCTTGGGCTATGTTATACACGTCAAACCTCGCTGTGCGAAAAGATTGTTTCGGCGCGACGCCAAAACCAACACGCGAGACGCGTGCGCTACCCAAGACTCTTTGCCGCATCGTTCACGTGCTGCGCGTCGATGCCGCGTTCTTTCATCACCTCAGCGCCGGGCGCGCTCAGTCCAAATTCGTGCAGTCCGACCACCTTGCCATCGAGGCCGACGTATTGGTACCAAATTTCCGTCACTCCGGCTTCGATTGCCACACGACGCCGGCATGAATTTGGGAGAATCTCCTCGCGGTACTCGGGAGATTCGCGATTGAAACGCTCGAAACACGGCATGGAAACCACGCGCACGCCGTTGCCAAGTTGTTTTGCTGCGGCGAGCGCATGCTGTAATTCGCTCCCGCACGACAGGATGATCAGATCGAGTTTGCCTTTCTCTTTCTGCGCGATGTAACCGCCACGCAGCACTCCTTCGCGGCGCAATTTTGGATCGATATCGTTTAACACCGGAACGGCCTGGCGCGTAAGCGCGAGGAGGGTGGGCCCATCAGTTCGTTGCATCGCCGCCACAAATGCGCCTGCGGTTTCTTCCGGATCGGCAGGACGAATCACGTCGATGTTGGGAATCAAACGAACCGAGCTCACCGTCTCCACCGGTTCATGGGTTGGGCCGTCTTCGCCAACTCCGATCGAGTCATGGGTAAAGATGTAAATATTGGGAAGCTTCGCCAGCGCGCCCAGCCGAATGGAGGCGCGGCAATAATCGGTGAAGACCATAAACGTTGCGCCCGATGCGCGGAACAGTCCGTGATACGAGATGCCATTCAGAATCGCGCACATCCCATGTTCGCGAATGCCGAACCGAAAGTTGCGGCCGCCGGGATTGTCGCGCGTGAAATCGCCACCGTCCTGAATGTAGTTCATTGTCGATCCGTGCAGATCGGCGCTGCCGCTCATGAGCAACGGCATTGCTTTCGCGATNNNCGCGTCCGTCGGAAGCTCGGGGATTTTGGATAAAAGATCGGCCGGCACTTCTCTCTCGATCCCGTCATCAAGCATTTTGGCCAGGTCAGGGTTCTTCTTGCGCCACTCGCTGTAAACTTTCTCCCAGCGTTCGTAATCAGCCAGGAGCTGCTTCTTATGTTCGGCAAAGTAATCGTACACGTCCTGCGAGACGAAATAATGTTCCTCCGGCAATCCGAGCGCGTTGCGCGCTGCATCGACGTATTTTGCCCCCGCTTCCCCGTGCGCCTTGTAGGTCCCTTCGACTTCGGGGACACCCTTGCCGATGAGCGTATGCGCGATGATGAATTGCGGTTTTCCGTTGTCACGCTCTTTGGCGATGTTTAACGCATCGAGAAACTGTTGCATGTCCTCGCCGTCGATTTCCTGAACGTCGAACCCGTAAGCGCGAAGACGTTGGCCAGTGTCTTCGCTCTGGGTCGCTTTCGCCGGCGCATCGAGCGTGACGCCGTTGGAATCGTAGAT
>QHNF01000230.1:6172-6699 GCA_003218345.1 Verrucomicrobiota bacterium
CTGCACAAACAGAAGACGTGATGATTAAAAATCGTGTGCTCGTTTGTATTGAAGCGCGCCGCCGCCATTTTCGAGGCCGCAGCAATGCCGACTGCATTGCCGACTCCCTGCCCGAGAGGTCCTGTGGTGCATTCTACTCCGGGCGTGTGGCCGAATTCAGGGTGCCCCGGCGTTTTGGAATGCAGTTGCCGGAAACGCTTGATTTCCGACATCGGCAAATCATAGCCGCTCAGGTGCAGCCAGGCGTACAAAAACATGCTGCCGTGGCCGCCCGAGAGGACAAAGTAATCGCGATTGATCCAGCTGGGCCTGCCCGGATTATATCTTAAAGCATACCCATAAAGCACCGCACCCATCTCGGCGCAGCCGAGCGGAAGCCCTAGGTGACCGGATTTCGAAGCCTCCACAGCGTCCATGCACAAGCCGCGTGCTTCGTTTGCCGCCTGAGAGAGAATTTTGATATTTAGACTCATGGAAAAAAAGAAAGATTTTAGATTTCCGATTAAGGATTAAAAGGCGCGAATCTC
>QHNF01000231.1 GCA_003218345.1 Verrucomicrobiota bacterium
TCGCACCAAGATCGGCGGACCGCAATGGCGGTTACACACGCATCGTGAAGCTTGGCCAGCGTAAGAGCGACTCCGCTCCCATGGCATTCATCGAGTGGGTTGATGCAGGACAGCTTGTCGAGGAAAAGGCGGCGGAAGAAAAAAAGGCGAAACGAAAAGAGGCCGAACCAAAGCCAAAGCGGACGGAACCAGAGCGCACAGAGCTACAGCCAAAAGAGCCGGCTGCGAAAGAAGAGAAACCGGCCGAGGCGGCGACACAGGTGGAAGAGCCGAAACCAAAGAAGCGGCGTTGGTTTGGCAGACAATCTGGCGAGAGCGAAAAATGAATCCGCTTTAGCCACGGCTCTGCGGGTGGCGCCGTGCTAATGAAATTAACGGATCTGCATATCCCTCTTCGCGCCGACCGACAGCGGGTTTCAATTATGAGCTTGGCATCTGGGTCTTCGGAAGGAATTTAACGGGTAGCGGATGATTCCAGATCCTTATCTCTTTATCGTCATCTTCATTGGCGTTGCGCTGGTCTTTCCATTGATCCCGCTCGCCTTGGCCTGGGCGTGGCGACGATTTTTCCAGCCACCGAAACCGGGTGTGGAAAAGAATGCGATTTACGAGTGCGGCGTCGAATCGATTGGCGAAGCGCAAATCCAGTTCCGGTCCCAGTATTATCTTTACGCGATCATCTTTCTGATCTTCGATGTGGAAGCGATTTTTTTGGTGCCATTCGCGGTGGCGTTCACAGGATTGCCGGTCGGCGCGTTCATTGCAATATTGGTTTTCCTATTTCTCCTGATCGAAGGACTAGTTTGGGCTTGGGGAAAGGGCTGCTTACAATGGGAACGTTGAAGCGTTAAAGCGGCGCAATGAGCGAACAAATTGACGAGGGACTGCGCAGAGAACTGCAACGACAAGGAGTCTGGGTGACTTCGATGCAGGAGCTTTACAACTGGGGACGCAAGAATTCGATCTGGCCGCTCCAGTTCGGATTGGCATGTTGCGCAATTGAGATGATCGCGACCGCGGCATCGCGCTATGATATTGCAAGATTTGGCGGCGAAGTTTTCCGACCATCACCGCGTCAGGCGGACCTGATGATTGTCGCCGGCACGGTAACCAAGAAAATGGCGCCGCAAATCGTGCGGCTATACAACCAAATGCCCGATCCCAAATACGTCATTTCGATGGGCGCATGCGCGATTTCCGGCGGACCATTCAAGGAAGGATACAACGTGCTCAAAGGAATTGACCGCTACATCCCCGTCGATGTTTACATTCCCGGTTGCCCGCCCCGGCCTGAAGCGCTCTTGCACGCGTTCATGGAATTGCAGCGCAAAATCGATGACCAGAAACTGACCGGCGCAAACAAGGCCGATCATCTCACCGCGGCGCAACCTAGCGAGTTCCCAGTGCCATCATTTGGCAAACACGACTTGGAGCCACCTGCTAATCCCGATGTTTTTCACCCGCCGAAGATTGAAAGGGCATAGTACTGCAGGGACCGACTGGAACCTAGCTTTTCATGCATGCCGCCGACCCACTCTCCTCGAACGTTTTCGGAAGGCTGTTTTCTTATATCCCAAGAAGCGACGCTCGCGAGCCCATTGAAGACTTTTGCACAGAAGCATTAGCTTGGAGCTTGTTAACTTCCAAGAAGTTTGCAGGAAAATTCCTGACACTGCTGAGAAAGAGATTGCAAGAAGCCGGAAAACTTGGGCCCAATCTCCAATCCTTTGGTGACCAGTTCGATGTTTGGACGCAGCTTTCTTTTACCGCCGATCCCAATGAGGAAGAAGCAGACGAAGAGAAGAGCGCATCCCCGGGTCGATTCGACTTGGTGATCCAGCCTCAAACCGGTGAGAGTTTTATTATCGTAATAGAATCGAAGGTTCACTTCGATCCATCCATCGATTCACAGGTTCAAAACTATGAGCGAGCGCTGAAGAACCATCCAAGATTTCGTCACTATTCTGAACGTTATGTTTTTTCCCTCACGCCTTGGACTCCCGAGGCATCAGCAAACTGTACGCGGCTGACCTGGCAGAACGTTCATCAACTGATCGATGATGAAATCCCTCCTTCTGAAAATCCAGTGCTCCGGCAATTCGCGGAATTCCTGAAGTCCAGGAATCTCTCAAGTTTGAAGCTTATGAAACTGAAAACACAGCAACTCGAGCATTTACAGCAGATCGCTCCCTTTTTCGATGACGCGAAAAACCTCTTTGGTCGGTTCCGGGACGAACCGAAGTTGAAGACTATTTTCAAGAGCCACTGGGAGCGACCTGTTATCGACTACGACAATAAGACCGACAGCACCTGGTACGGAATCTACACAGGCAGTCGAAATCCATGGGCGTATGCCGGCTTTTGGTTAAAGCCACGCGACATCATTCTGTATGTGCAATTCAATGTGGAGGGAGATCGTCGCTCGTGGGCGAAGGAACTCCCTACGAGGCTGGCAGAAGCTGCGAAAGAAGCTGCTCGCTTAGGCAGTAAGCCCGAGATCGAGAATCGCGAAACGCATTTCTACTTCGCCAACAGATTGACTCCGGACTTAGCGGATCACCCCGAGCAGGTATTTTACTGGTTCAAAACGACCCTGGAGACAGCGGAGAACTTTCTTCAGGAGAAAATCAGGAATCGGAAAGCCTAGTACGGTTTGATTTCTTCATCACGGGATAATCGCCCGGCTGCGAGCGATTCTCTTGATCTTCGATAACGCATTCGCTCATTCGTGAAACAATATTGCTTCCGTTTATTCAGACGCTCAGCAAGAAAGCAGTCGCGAGTGTCGTTTTAACGATCTAACATTTTGACAATTTAACATGGACTCTCTGGAGCAAATTAAAGCACGCACGGAAGCTGCCGTGTCCGGTGCGAAGATCGACATTGTGCCAAATCCGGGTCCCGCGAATCAGCCATCACTTTTGATTGCCATTGAACACGCGCTGGCAGTCGCGCAATTTCTGCGCGGCGATCCAGCACTGCGTTTGGATTTCTGTTCGAATGTCACCGGAGTCGATTGGCTCGAACGCACGCTTAAGAAGACGGTGAAAGTGAAAAAGGTCGTCGACGGCGAGGAAAAAGAAGTCAATGAGACGATGGAAGAGAAAATCCCCGGCTACCTCGAAGCGGTCTATCACCTTTACTCGATGACGCATAAACACGGCCCGGTG
>QHNF01000232.1 GCA_003218345.1 Verrucomicrobiota bacterium
CGGCTACCATCCAAACACTCGAACCAACGGAGCGAGCGCCAACGACAATGGGTTCGCGACTCGATGGCGAGTTGCTCGAAGTGTCGATGGGACCGCAGCATCCATCTACGCATGGCGTGTTTCGCATGAACGTCGCGCTGGAAGGCGAAATTGTGCGCAAACTCAAGCCGGTCTTCGGTTATCTGCATCGAAACCACGAAAAGATAGGTGAGAACGTGAGCTATCTTGGGTCGATGCCGTACACCGACCGGCTGGATTATTTTTGCTCAATGA
>QHNF01000233.1:0-3791 GCA_003218345.1 Verrucomicrobiota bacterium
AAAAATTCTTTGGTGGAATCGATGACCCCGTTACTATTCACAGTCATTTCTTGCTCGCGGCGTAGTGAGGAGAAGCTTGACCAGCCGCCATTAGCAGCCTTTGACTAAGCGTTACCTTGTAAGAACTCGTCAAGGCAATGCGAAATAAGGAAGAAAAAGGAGATCTAAGCGTCCAAGCGATTGCAGGGACGCATGTCGTACTCTTGGGCATGGACTTGCCCGAGCAAAAATGCCCGGGTCTGCTCGGCTTTGCCTTGCGACGAGAAGATCATACCGAGGGAGAGAAATATTGGCTGTCGGGGTATAAGACTTTCGCCAGCGTAGAGCCGTCTCCACCCCCAGGGATCCTTTATTCGACCCGACAACATCCTATTCAGGGTTTTACCTGGTCGGATTTTTCCGCCAAACCGGACCACGATTATACATACGAAGTGTTCGCTTTGAGAGGTGCGCCTGCGAGCCCAGAAGAGTCCGAAAAAGTCGCGGTGAAGATCCGCACTGAGAGCGAACATGGCAGGACGCATCATGTGCATTTCAATCGAGGCGCGGCAGCATCCCAGGAATACACGCGGCGATTCGGTGATAAACGACCCGAGGAAGTAGGGCCCTCGGCGTTCACGTGGCTTTCGCGTGGGGCAGCCGAATCGATTGCGGATTTCATCGCGCGCGCAGTTGGCCCGGGTTGGGGACTGCGCGTCGGCGCTTATGAATTCACGGATGAAAGCGTACTGAAGGCGCTAGGCGCAGCTCGAGATCGCGGTGCGGACGTGGAAGTGCTGTATCACGCCCGAGATGATGAACAAAAAATCAGCAACGAAGAGGCAATTCAGAAATTCGGCCTGGAGAATATTTGCCATCCGCGCAACGCGCAGGGCCTGACGCTTTCACACAACAAGAGCATTGTGTTAACG
Source organism: Verrucomicrobiota bacterium (assembly GCA_003218345.1). Taxonomy (GTDB): domain Bacteria; phylum Verrucomicrobiota; class Verrucomicrobiia; order Chthoniobacterales; family UBA10450; genus Udaeobacter. Next base: position 912 of record QHNF01000233.1, read on the forward strand.
AAAGGCGGCGTCGCGCAAGCAGTACTCACCGGTTCGACGAATTTCAGCATCGGAGGAATTTATGGGCACAGCAACGTAGTGCATATCTGCGAGAGGGATGATGTTGCGGCCAAATACCTATGGCTGTGGAATGAGCTGAAGAAGAACACGCCTAAGACCACCGACGCTGGCGTGCTGGTTGGAAAAACTCCGCTTCCAGACGACCCGCTTACAAAACAAATCACTTCCATCTTTAGTCCGCGCGATTCGCTGGAAGCATTGGATTGGTATGCGACGCAAGCCAAGGGCGCTAATGACGCGCTCTTCATGACTTTTGCCTTCGGCATGAATGAGCGTTTCCAGGAGGCTTATCGCAATGGAAATGCCAAACTGCGCTATGCATTGATGGAAGCGATGAGCGGACCAACCAGGACCAGGGAGCAGAAGGCAGCCAACGAAGCTGCAATCATCAAGCTAAGGAAGATGAAAGAAAACAAGTTCGCTATTGGATCGCGCTTGGGTAAAGGCGCGTTCAACCACTGGCTCGTCGAGCAGCTCTCAGGACTAAACGTTCACGTGCGATACCTGCATACGAAATACATGCTCGTCGATCCCTTGGGAGCCAACCCGCTTGTTGTGTCCGGCTCGGCAAACTTCAGTGAAGCCTCCACTACGGATAATGACGAGAACATGCTCATTATCCGGGGCAACTCGCGTGTCGCCGATATCTATCTTGGAGAATTCATGCGGCTCTATCGACACTTCGCTTTTCGGGACTGGCTTACGCAACATCCAGAAGCTGAGGAAGTAGAAGTCAGTCATCTGGACGAGACTGACCAATGGTGGAAGCGCTACTTTGGGGATAGCTTCGAATCCCGGCAACGCAGCTACTTTGCCAGTTAGATTTAATACTACTTCGCGAGACGCCGCACTTAACCGGGAGCCTGATTTGCCGCCTCGCAACGTCTGATAGTGGAATTTGCATTGACACTGTAACGCGCCGCGGATAAAAGTGACGGTGTCCGGCGTCTATTGGAGGATTTTCCCATGATCGATTTCCTGCGCGCGTTGCGTGCTAATGCCGCTTACCGACGACGACTACTGGGCTTCATTCCTGCGCTCGTCGTTACAGAAATATTCTATAAGTTTCATAGCTTCAGTCTCGAATGCATGGCTTTCTTCGCGACGTGGCTCTTATTCGATGTACTAACAGAATGGATCATGGGCTCCGCCAAGATGAAGGACTTGTCCAATGCTCCATCTGATCGGCTCATTGCATCGAATGGAAACAAGGCCGATCAATGAGACTGCCTTCGGACAAAGACAAAGATTCGGACAACGTGCCGCCAGGCGGCCGAGCTTTTCAGCGAATTGAGCAGGACCGCAGGGCTCGCGGACTAGATAAACTCCCGACGCCGGGAACGGCCGGTCCGGTGCCTGACAAGCGCGCCCTTAAACAGGGTAGGGCTAAGACGCGCAAAAAGAAGTAGCCCCAATTTTTCCTAATATAGGCTTCCGCTTTCTGCCAGCTCTACACGAGGAGCAGGTAGCGCATCATTATCCCTAAACACCAGTCATATGAACATTCCCACTCGTAAAAAGAGCAAGAGCTTGCGCCGAAAGCTTCTGGCAGCAAAACAGCGTTTCCTCGGCGGGAAAGCTTTGAAAAGAATCCAATATTTTGAAACTCAGCGCGCGCTAACAAGAACAACTCTGGTTCGCGGCTTTGTTACTTCACAACCCGTCCACAACTTGTGGTTTTCCAGGAAGCCTCCGTCGCGCCGAGGCCCGAGGCCGGTTGCTGAATATGCGAAGGCGGATAGGGCGAAAGCCCGTATGATTCCGACGAGGTTTGCTGGTAACCTGCAGCTTCCGGTTTGGCGCCCATTAGGGCCAAACCTTATTCCTAAAGGTCAAACATACGGCACGGGAGGTAACAACAAGCCGCCCGTCTCAGGCCGATGCTCGGGCATCTTTGTTTCACCCACGAATCCAAACCACCTGGTTCTCTGTTCCGCGGGTGGTGGACTTTGGGAAACCTTGGATCAAGGAAAAACATGGCGACCGTTAACGGACCAGCAGCCGACGCTGTCGATGGGCGCAATTTGTAGTGCACCGAGCTCGCCGAATATAGTTTACGCGGGAACCGGGGAAGGGGACACGTACAGTCAACTTGGCGTGGGGCTACTCCGATCGTCCGATGGCGGTCAGACGTGGGAACACGCGCCTTCCAACGATCTTTCAGGGATAGGAATTTTCGACATCGCCGTTGATCCGGCTAACGCGCTTCACGTTTGGGTAGGCACAACGGAGAAGCTTCTTGAAAGCAATGATGCCGGTGCAACCTGGCGAATTGTTCAAAGCGCTCCCGCCTGGGACATTTCCATTAATTCTAACGATTCCCAGGAGATCTTTGCTGCTACGTCCCTGGGTTTGCTTCGTTCGACAGACGGTGGCGCTAGCTGGGTGCGCGTGGCGCTTCCTGGCTCGACACCCAGTTCGCGATTTACTCGGATGGAAGTTTGCCACGCCCCTTCAAATCCGGCAGTCGTCTACGTTGCTGCCGTTCTCGACGACAAGGGAATGCTGTGGCGACGTTCTTCCAACAGCGGCGCGTTCTCCTCCGAAAAATCGCCATCACTCGATCGGAAGTCGGATATCGAACAAGCTTGGTACGACTGGTGCCTCGCCGTCTCTCCCGTAGATCCAAACGTCCTTTATTGGGGAGCAGTGCAACTCTACAAGGGTACCCGCGCATCAGGGAGCTGGACCTGGCGCAACATCGCATCTCGATCCAGCGGTGATTCTATTCATCCGGATCAACACCATCTCGCGTTTGATCCGTCCGATCCCAACGTGCTTTATGCTTGTAACGATGGCGGTATCTTTCGTTCGCCTGAT
>QHNF01000233.1:3836-6553 GCA_003218345.1 Verrucomicrobiota bacterium
TTCATCATTCATCTGGAAAGCGAGGACAACTGGCTCATTGGTGGCACCCAGGACAACGGCACGCTCGGCAATCCTCACAATACTCGGCGCGAGGGAACATGGGACCAGATCGCGCTTGGTGATGGGGGCGATTGCGGAGCCGACGACAACAACAAACTGTGTTACCACTCCTATTACGGCATTTGGATCGAACGTGCTGCCGCACTTGGTGCCAACGCATTCAAATGGGTCGATGTATCGCCACCAGCGCCTGACGACTACGACGCGCTCTTTTACCCTCCCATGGACGTGGTTGACACAATTGTCGCTAAGGCAGGTGTTACACTTTTCGTGTCCGACGATAGCGGAAACAACTGGACCGAAGTTGACTTCGGCGGTGAGGCTGGTGAAAAGGCTTCGTCGGTAAGCATTATAAGCCGTAAGACGATATTTCTAGGAACCGAAACAGGTCGTCTGGCTCGCATCGATCGCGCTAGCTCGGGATGGGCTAAGGCGAATGTGACCCAGCTAACGAGTGCGCGAAACGAATTCGTTAGTGATATTGTTGTCCTTGGAGCTTCGAGAAAAGTTATATGGACAAGTTGCTCGGCCTTTGGAGGAGGTCATGTTTTCCGATCAATTAACAGCGGCAAGACCTGGAGCGATCGCACCGGGAATCTGCCCGACATTCCAGTTAATGCCATCGTAATCGATCCAAAAAACCACCGGAGGATTTTTGCCGCAACCGACCACGGCGTGTATCGGAGCAAGAACTCTGGGACCAAGTGGACTGACTTCAGTAATGGACTTCCGAATGCTGTCGTTGGCGACATGATCCTTCACGAACGCAGGAGAGTGCTGCGCATCGGTACACACAATCGTGGAGCCTGGGAAGTCGATGTTTAAGCGGTACGAGTATTTGCGATACGTTGCCCGATAGGAAAAACATCCAAGGGCGTCATGGCAGACAAAATCCGTGCGTGGATGGATTCCGCGTCGAGCAGGTCACGCGGGCACGTACACCGCGTAGCCGCGAGGCGGCGCCCAGAGATCGACCCAGCTAGAGTCGTTAGTCCATTTTTCTGCCGGCACACTAACATCATCGCGCCCGCGCCATGCAGCCGGGACAAGTCGTGTGTTATTCCACCGCGTCTGGACCCACGTGCCGTTCCAAGTGGTGCGGTTGTTCAAGACAAAGATCAGTCCACGTTTGTTATCGGTGCCTGGACGTTGCATTACGTAGAGATCGTCGTCCACGAAGAGCACTTGCGCCGGACCAGCGGCGTTCTGTTCATGAACTTTGAGCAGCGCGTCGATGCCGCTTTGATTATCCGGCTGGGCCAGGTCCCAGTTAAAGTAATCCTGCCAGAAGACACACGGATAACCTTCGTGTGTGAGGATGAAGGCATATGCCAGCAGCTTGTCGTTAACAACAGGACTGTCGCGCACGACATCGTGGTTCTCTATGAAAGTGACCGCCTGCGCAGGGCGGTCCCACATTAAGACTCCAGGCTCGACGAGATTGCGGAGACTGAAACAGTAACTGTCGCATAAGTCGCGCAGACGCCAACGTAATGGAAAATCAAATGCGCCGACCGGATTATCCGACCATGCATTCGCCTCATCGAGCCAATCATCAATTGTGCGTTCGCTGTCCCAGCATTCGCCGACCGCATAAGGCTTGAAACTGGTGCCGCCTCGCAACGCGCGTAGCTCCTGAATCGAACGGACCATCCAGCCGCCGTAACCTTTCACCATGTCGTAGCGGAATCCGTCGAAACCAATTTCCTCTAAGAGCCAGCGAGTGTAACTGATGAGCTCGGTATAAACAAAGGGAGCGCGATGACAGAGGTCCGGCATGTCACCGAACGTTGCGCCATCCCAGGTCTCATACTGGCTAGGATGAAAACATTTCCAATCGCGTGAGAACTTGTCGCTCTTCGGTGTGAACTTCGTCCAGCGCGACTGGCCGTCGAGGGGATTTACTTCCTGCGCATCCGCGCCGCTGTTATGATTAAAAACCAAGTCAGCATACACTTGTAATCCCACCGCGTGGGCTGAGTGGATCAGGTCAAGTAATTCGGCCTTGGGACCGAACCACGTAGGGACGCCGCCTTTCTGATCGAACCCACCCAGGTCATAGTAGTCGTAGGGATCGTAGCCCATCGATTTCCAACTGGCTGCCTTGTTCGCGGGTGGAAGCCACAAGGCCGTGAAACCTGCCTGTGCAATCGCCGGCAGTTTGGATTTGATAAAGACCCACCAGTGGTGCTCGCGATTTTCCTCTTTTGGGGCAGTCCCAATAAAATGCTTGCAATATTGCACCCATAATTCCCGTTTCTTTTCGACGTGTGAGCGCACCCCGAACAATGACTAACAAACAGCAATCGGAGTCGCCGCTGAAAAATTCGTCCAGATCACGCTTTGCCTTGCGGCGATTGATGCACTATTTGAACATTCAAGGTTCGGAAAGACGGGTTAAGTCTGCTGCGACGTGAAAGAGGAAACGATTGATACGCATTCGAAGGCGCTGAAGATCAATCTCGATCCGCGCTGGTACGGGACGTTCGCGGAGATCGGCGCCGGGCAGGAGGTGGTGCGCTGGTTTTTCCGCGTCGGCGGTGCGGCGGGAACGATCGCGAAGAGCATGTCGGCTTACGACATGAAAGTGAGCGACGCTATCTATGGACACGCCGAGCGCTACGTCTCGCGCGGGCGGTTGCAAGCGATGCTCGACC
>QHNF01000244.1:0-3639 GCA_003218345.1 Verrucomicrobiota bacterium
GCCAGCGTGTTGCGCTCGGCCGCAGTCAGGCCCGCGCAAAGATCGGCTTCGTGTTCTGCGGCTAGTTTTGAAAGTTTTTCCAGCATGCCCCGGCCTCGCTTGGTGAGGACGAGTTCGGAATGGCGGCGATCCTTGGTGCTGCGTCTTCGTTCGACCAATCCTTTTTCCGTCAGATCATCAATCAGGATGACCATGCGGCTGGGGAGCACGCCGAGTCTTTTCGCCAACGCCCGCTGATTGCACGAGGGAGTCGTAGAGATCATGCGCAAAATCCCGGCATGTCGTGGAGCGACGCCCAGTCCTTTAATCCGCTCGCCAAAACGATCAGCCGCGTGTGCGCCGAGTTGTGCGAGGAGAAAGGCGGCGCCGCTTGGCCGTTGTTTGCGGGATTTCATAACCGTGCGGGTAGCTTAAAGAAATTGCTTGCAAAAATCAATCGTTCATATAATGAATGATTCATGTCAACAATTAATTCACCAAACAACAAACATGCCGGCCCCAATCCTGGAGTCGTCGCGATCGTGTATACCCTGCTGTTCAATGCAGGTCTCTATTTTGTAATCAGCTTCACTGGTGGACCGCATTTCCCCGGGCCATGGGAGTCGAGCGAGACGATTGCAGCCTACTTTCAGGGTCATCCTACAGCCGTCTTGGCATGCGCCTTCCTGCAATTCGGCGCGGCGATACCGCTTGGCATTTTCACCGCTACGATGGTGAGCCGGCTTCAGTTCCTGGGTGTTCGCGTCGCCGGTGCTCATATCGCATTGTTCGGAGGATTGATGACCGCCTTTAACATGGCGGCCTCGGCGCTTGTCCTCTGGGTGATGGCGTATCCAGGCATTGCTCAGGACCCTGCCGTCTTGCGAGCGTTGTATTACCTGACGTTTGCTCTTGGTGGCGTGGGATTTTCCGTCCCAATGGGTCTGCTGATAGCGGGCCTGTCTATTCCCGCGGCATTCTTCAAACTGCTTCCGAAATGGCTCGTTGTATTCGGGCTCGTGCTCGCGGTTATAGGGGAATTGAGCGCTTTGAGCTTGGTGATTCCTAAAGCGCTGTTTCTCATTCCGCTGACGCGCTTTCCGGGATTTATTTGGCTGATTGGTGCGGGATTCGCGCTGCCGAAAACGCGGGATTAGTAAAGGATAAATTAAGAATGAAAAAATTGATTCTGCTCAGCTGCGTGCTTGCGCTGTTGTTGATGGGCTTGGGCGGGTGCGATAAGAAAAGTGCCGACACGGTCGTGATCGGGAAGGATCATGTTGCTGCGTGAAACAAGGCGAGGAAATCAAAGACGAGCGGGCGATCAATCATGAACAATGGATCCTGAAAGTCCGGATGCTCGACAACGGCCGGACGATCCAAGTCCGCGTCGATCGAGCGCGATGGGAGAAATTGCGCGAAAGCGATCGGGTCAAAGTCACGTATCGCGTGGGCAAATATACCGGAACCGTTTGGGACGCCGAGATTGACTGAAGACCTGAGAAAGCCCCGCACGAGATTGAGCGATAGCGTCCTGGCTATCGCGAACCTATCGTTAAGATCGACAACGTAAAATGGCTGAAGAACGCAACGCGATTCCACTTGCGTTCATCAAAGTGTAGCGCGTGTTTAAACCATCGGGATGATCTTTCGGTTAGTCGGGTACAGCGGTTTAAGCGACGAGTGCAAGCTCGACATCTTGCCGCGCAACGGAACTCACCTAGGATAGCCGGGCGTGAATCTCGTCGTTCGTTGCTCGTCAATTATTCTTCTTCAATCGTCCCTCGTTTCCTTTTCTGCTGCCGAACCACTCGCCAAAGGAATCCAGGACAACTCGTTCTTTGTCGAAGAAGCGTACAACCAGGAGCCAGGCGTGGTTCAGCACATCTTGAACGTGCCGGTTTTCTTCGCGAACGGCGGAAAAGAAAGTACCCCGACCTTCACGCAAGAATGGCCCGTTTTTAGTCAGACCCATCAGTTCTCCTACACGACTCCGCACACGTTCGCTGAGGAGGAAAGCGGTCTCGAAGACATCCGGCTCAATTACCGGCTGCAAGCCCTAATGGAAACCGAGCGGGATCCTGCATTCGCGCCACGCTTTTCTCTAGTCATTCCAACCGGCGATGCCGACAAGGGCTTTGGGCATGGTCGACTTGGTTACGAAGTCAATTTACCCTTCAGCAAAATTGTCAGTAACCGGTGGAGCGTTCACTTCAATGCGGGCGGCTCTGTTTTCCCCGATGTAAACGATCGCGATCTCGTAAACTACAATCTCGGCGGGAGCGCCATCTACGCCGTCAGCAGCAATTTCAACCTGATGCTCGAATCAGTCGCTTTCTGGGAAGAAGATGTCGATTCTGCAAGAAAAGTCGATCGCACCGTGGCAGCGCTCCTTTCTCCCGGCGCGCGTTACGCCTTCAATTTTCCAAACGACTCCCAACTGGTCGTCGGCCTTGCTGTGCCGATTGGCCTTACTTCCGATTCGCCCGATTACGGCCTCTTCTTCTACTGCTCCTTCGAGCACCCGTTTGTGCGAACCGAAGCTTGCCGAACAAAATGACAATGAAAACGATAGAAGGTTACTTTTTGATTACGCCGGAGGACCTCCATTGGCGTCCCTCCAACATGATGAAAATCCCAAACGCGGATTTTCTTGAGCGAACCAAGAGCGAGAATCTTGGAGCAAGGTTGTGGCGGTTGCCAGCGAATAGCGCTAGCACGCTCCACAAGCATATCCGCGCAGAAGAATTCTACTTCGTCTTGGAAGGAGTAGGGCGAATCCGCGTAGGCGACGACACGTTGACTGTGTCGCAGCATGGTGGGGTACTCGTTGGGCCAGACCAGTTGCGTCAGGTGTTCAACGACACCGAAACCGACGTTCTCTGGCTCATTGTGGGTGCGCCAGAGGAAGCTGAATCGCTGCCTGGTGCAAAGACCAACATGTCGCTCTTTTACCCCGTTGATCCAAAACAATTGCCAAAGGAATTGGCTGGCGTGGAGTGGCCGCCAAAAAGTTGACTCTCGGTGGCCACGTCTGCTTGCTTACGGTTTCGCGGCGAGCTGCGAATTTGCATTGGTGATCGGCTCGTAAAATCGTAGCCCCTCGATGTCGCTGCCAAGTTCGCGCAATGGGTAAAGGCCTTTCGCAGCACCGCCGCCGGGATCGCGCACGAGATAGTCGAATCCGTCTTTGCCGGCAATGACGACAAAATGAGTGACACCGCTCGCCAATCGCACTCGCACGATGACCGGGTTTCCGCGGGCGAGGTTCGAATCGATCAGCTGATACGAGGCCAGGTCTTCGTATGCGTGCCGGACGCGGTCGGGCGCGAACCACGCTGCGCGGTCCCAATAAACCCATCCGTTCTCGGTGTATCCGCCAACGGACGTTAAAAACCAGTTTAACTGCTGCGGATCGGTCTCCACGCCATAGAACTTGAACACCATCGCCGCGGAAGCCACGGCGCAGCCTTCGCCGCCGAGAGTGCCATTGGCTTCGATCCCGCCCAGCGGATCGTCGCCCCATTTTTCATCGGCCTGGCGGAATGACGGCACTGCCAGCTCGACGCGATGGAAAAAATAACGCCCGCCATGCGGCGAGAGTTTACGTTTCCAAGTCCAGTTGATGTGCACGGCGAGCACGGCGACGAACACAACAAA
>QHNF01000244.1:3649-3873 GCA_003218345.1 Verrucomicrobiota bacterium
TCTGACAAAGCGACTCGGCCTTCTCATTAGGATTTCGATGAGCGGGGTTTCACCGTAGAACGTCCATCGCAAGACGGCGTTCCGTCCTTCGCGCCGAAACATTAGATAAAAAAAATTTCAATTTTTTTGAAATGTTGGGCTTCAAAATCCTGAGAAAGAAGTAGCCAATCAATCGAGAACCGACACTGACATGAACATCGTAGCAGACGACCGTATTATTGAGA
>QHNF01000245.1 GCA_003218345.1 Verrucomicrobiota bacterium
TCTGACGCGACTACGTCGCCTCGAGATCGACATTATTGATGCGTCGGAAGTGGATCGCTACAAAGACGGGAAAAAAGACGCAGATGAAGAGGAAGACGAGGAAGAGCGGCCCGAAACCAAGCTTGATGTTCTGGATGACCCGGTGCGGATGTATCTCAAGCAGATGGGCCAGGTTCCGCTCCTGACCCGGGAACAGGAAGTGGAAATATCCAAAAGGATTGAGAACGCCGAAGACATGGTGCAGAAGCACATCAATCGCTTTGGCTTTATCGCGCATGCCCATCTCGATCTCGCCCGAAAGCTGATCGAGGGCGGGGAACGGTTCGACCGCGTGATTCTCGACAAGAAAATCGAGAGCCGGGAAAGGTATATGACGAACCTTCCGCGCCTGTGTAAACAGGTGGAGCGATTAAGTGCGTCAATTAGCCGGCAGTTTTGGGAGTTCGCGCGTAACTCTTCAAAGAAACGATCGCAGAAGCACAGAGCGTTACAGAGGACGATGGCTTCGCTGCAAAGGGTTTATCCTCATTTTTATCTCAAGCAGAAAGTGATGGAAGAATTTGTGCATCTGGCTGACGATGCGCATCACACATCGCTTTATTTACAAACTGAGATGGCCAAGAATCCTCGCGGTAAAAAAAGGCGGATGCAACTTCAGAGCAAAATCCGCGAGTTGGAAAAGGGCCTGTGGTTCTCGCTTTCCGAGTATGCGGAAGAATACCAGACGCTGAAGGGTTGGATGCGCCAGGCATTCAAAGCCAAAACCGAAATGGTTGAAGCCAATCTTCGCCTCGTTATTTCAATTGCAAAAAAATACACCAATCGCGGCCTCTCGTTTCTCGACCTGATCCAGGAAGGAAACATGGGGTTAATGAAGGCGGTCGAGAAGTTCGAATATCGGCGTGGCTACAAATTTTCCACCTACGCGACGTGGTGGATTCGCCAGGCCATCACCCGGTCGATCGCCGACCAGGCGCGCACAATTCGAATTCCAGTCCACATGATCGAGACGATTAATAAGCTGATGCGCGTGCAAAAACAGCTTGTGCAGGAATACGGGCGCGAACCTACTCCCGAAGAGGTGGCCGAGGAAGTGTTGCTGCCAGTGGATCGCGTTCGATCGGTCCTGAAGATGGCACAGCAGCCAATCTCGCTCCAGTCCCCGGTTGGCGAGAGCGAGGAAACTAATTTTGGCGACTTTATCGAGGACAGAGGCGCCGAAAACCCGAGCGATATGACTGCCATTGTTTTGTTGAAGGAGAAAATCAAGGATGTGTTGGAGACATTGACCGATCGGGAACGACAGGTGCTCGAGCAACGATTTGGATTGGTCGATGGGTACAGCCGAACCCTTGAAGAAGTCGGCCGGCAGTTCCAGGTCACCCGCGAGCGTATTCGTCAGATCGAGGCCAAAGCCTTGCGTAAAATGCGGCACCCAACCCGTATTCGGCAACTCGAAGGCTTCCTCGAGGCCCCCGGAGTGTAAATATCGATTTTCAGCGCTCCATTCGAGCGCAACTTCAAATAGTGCAAGTAGTTCAATTCCTCGGAGACTATGGAACGCGAAGATGATAAGGAATTGTGGGATATTCTCGGCCACGCCGCCGAACCTACGCTTTCGCCGTTGTTTGCCCGGAACGTCCTGAGGAAAATTCGCCAGGAAGCGAGCCCCTTCGAACGTACGCGAAATTGGTTCAGCTTGCGGAGACTTGCTGCCGCGTCCGCTGTGGTAATTGTTGTGATAGGCATGGCAATCGCCACGCATCGTCCAACTTCGCATACACCGGCTGCAAATGAACCGGATGTGGTGGCAAAAATCGATCCGCAAGATTATGACGTCGTGACTGACCTGGATGAATTGATCGCCTGGGATGAAAATAGCCTGTGGGAAGAAAAGCCAACTTTGTAAAGGTAATCGCCGCTTTGTCGGCTTCCATTTCGTTCTGCGCTGTTGCGCAAGCGCAACCGCATCGGCCTAGCGGGCGGCCGCCGTCCACGGCTCCCTATCATCCGCCGCCAGGCCAAAATCCGCAGCCAAGCCAAGGTATACGTGAGCGGTGGCTTGCGCTTCCACCGGCAGCCCGGCAGAATTTTGAGCGCAACGCCGAGCGTTGGTTGCGGATGAGTCCAGCAGAGCGCGACATCCTACGCCAGCGAGAGAATCAGCGCCGTGAACAAATCAGGCGTGAGACGGAGGCAGCGGTTCGCGATTCCGGCCTCCGCCTGAATCCGCAGGAACGCGCTCAGTTTGAATCGCGCTACATTCAGGAGCGCCGAAAAGTCGAACAGTCGCTCCGGCAGCAAATCGAAGCTGAACGACAGCAGCAGCTGCCGGCCTTGATTCAACAACTGAAAAAAGAGTTCCAAATTGACCAGCCGAACAGAAATCCCGCTACAAAATCTGCCGAATCGCCTAAATCAAAAAAATAGACGCGCAGTTTTTTTGCGTCCCTGGCAATTAGTTCCTGATGAAAAAAGAAGCTGGCTCGAAATCGATTTCGAGCCAGCTCAGTCTGGATTTCTAGATCCTACGTTAGCTTAGTAGCGATAGTAGTGATGATGACGGTGGTGGCGGTAATAGCGGTGCCCGCCGTACGAATAGTACGGGCGGTAGTAGCCATAGTAGGGATACGGCCGGTAGTAGCGGTACGGATAGTAGTATCCATACGGATAATACCCATAATAGCCCGGAAATCCGATCCCTATTCCGACCGCAACGCCAGCGTCGGAACGCTGCGCGGGGACGAAAGCCAGTACCCCTGCCACCAATCCAATCAAGAGAAGTTTTTTCCAGTTCATTGTTTTTCCTCCTACTTATTAAACCGGAGATAGAAGGGAAAGTTTTCTGCTTTATTCGGATGGAAGAACCTCGGGATATCCCGTGATGCAAATGCTTTGCCCGATTCGCTGATAGGAAACGTCGCGAAGGCGCAGCCCATTCAGAGCATTTTCTGCTCCGCGGCCCGGGAACGCAATTACGGGTCCTCCGGTCAAGATCGGACCCAAATAGACCTGCACCTTGTCAATCAGACGCGCATCAAGCGCTTGGCCAAGCACTTCGCCACCGCCTTCAATCAGTATGCTCGTGATACTTCGTTTGCCCAAATTTTTCAGCATAGTAGCCAGAGATCTGCCTTTGCTAATCAGCGTTCGTGAAGCCAGCCGGTCAGAAAATAAGTGAGCGCGCCGGGGCAACTTGCCTGAACGGGTAAGCACGACGCGCCAGGGTTGTCGTGCGCGGCGCATGCCCCGCACAGTCAATCGCGGGTTGTCCACTCGCACTGTTTCCGCTCCAACGAGAATCGCGTCCACGCGGGCACGAAGCTCATGCGCGTGACGGCGAGCAGAACGCCCGGTGATCCAGCGAGGCTCGCCCGCAGGCCGCGTCAATCGACCATCCAGCGACATCCCGCACTTTGCGATGACAAAAGGGCGTCCACTGACAATCCATTTGTTGAAAGCCTCGTTGAGCCGCGCACAGTCATCAGCCAAAATGCCCTCTCGCACTGTGACGCCCGCGTTTCGCAATTGCATGATGCCTTTGCCGGAGTGGCGCGGATTCACGTCCCGTGCGCCGACAAC
>QHNF01000246.1 GCA_003218345.1 Verrucomicrobiota bacterium
TCAGCGAACCTATCAACCCCGTCGGCTTGGGCGGGCAACTTTATCTGGCGGCGGACCGTTCAGGCGCCAGCACGAACAACATTTACATGCTGGCCAGCGTCCAGCCCACCGACTTTACTACCGGCAGCGACGTCATGTTTGTGCGCAGCACCAACGGCGGCCGAACCTTCAGCGCTCCACGCCGAATCAATGACGACCCTGTTAATCACGCGAAGTGGCACTGGTTCGGCGCGCTTTCCGTCGCGCCCAACGGTCGTCTCGATGTTATCTGGCTCGACACCCGCAATGCCGCCAACAACACCAGTTCACAGCTCTTCTATTCCTACAGCATGGACGGTGGCAACACTTGGGCGGCCAATGTTGCGGTGAGCAATTCGTTCAATCCGTTCCTCGGTTATCCGAACCAAAACAAGATGGGCGATTACATGTCCATCGTTTCAGATAACACCGGAGCTAACGTTGCATACTGCGCCACGTTCAATGGCGAACAGAATATTTATTACGTGCGAGTCGCGCCGGCACCTGTACCAACGACGCTAGCCAACATTTCCACGCGCGCCTTTGTGCAGACCGGCGACAATATCATGATCGGCGGCTTTATTATCACGGGCGTGGGGCAGAAAAGGGTCATCGTGCGTGGGATTGGTCTCAGCCTGGTGGATTATGGCATTACCAATCCGCTGCAAAATCCGACCCTGGAGCTGCACGATCACACCGGCGCGGTGATCGCTTCCAACGACAACTGGATGGATGCGCCCAACGAACAGGAGATCATCAATAGCGGACTTGCCCCGCGGAATAACCTCGAATCGGCTATTCTGATGAGTCTCAATCCCGGTGCTTACACCGCGATTGTGCGCGGCGTAAGCGGCGGGATCGGAGTCGGACTGGCGGAAGTATACGATCTGGATCTCACCGCTGGGTCCAAGCTGGGCAACATTTCCACGCGCGCCTTTGTGCAAACTGGAGACAATATCATGATTGGCGGCTTTATTGTGAGTGGACCTGATTCGGAAAATGTGATTGTGCGCGCGATTGGTCCCAGCCTGGTGAGTTATGGCATTACCGATCCGCTGCAAAATCCGACGCTGGAGCTGCACGATTCTACTGGCGCGGTGATCGCTTCCAATGACAACTGGATGAGTGCGTCCAATGAACAGCAGATCATCAACAGCGGACTTGCCCCAAGCAATAGATTCGAATCGGCTATTCTGATGAGGCTCGCTCCCGGTGCTTACACGGCGATTGTGCGCGGCATAAGCGCCGGGACCGGCGTCGCTCTCGTGGAAGTTTACGGGCTGCAATAGTCCAGGCCGTCACCGAAATGAGGGGAACCTCAGCAGCGGACGAAAGCGTTTTCTCGGAATTAGTCGCCTGATAAAACCATAACAGCTAAGACTTCACGCAAGTCTACTGACAATTGACTCCGAAAGCGTCCGCGAATTGACCAACACTATCATCGTCGGCTGTTCCGGGTCTTTCGATTTGCGGGATGTGATTGTCCAGCTAGACTAGCAGCTTTCATGGGCAAACGATGCCGACGGCGGGGCTTTCCGATAATGGGCTCGATTATTTTTGCTGCTGGTGTTGTTGTGTTGGGGCCGGCTGCGTTCGGCGGCGACACAAGTTTGCCAGAACAAAAAAATATCCCGAGCGCATCGCCTGCATTCCAAGCGGGCACTGCGACGCACGAAACGCGGACAAAGTCGCAAATGGCCGCCGCGGCTCCGAGCGTCAGCGAAATTCCGGCACAAGCTGACATTGGGTTGCAGCAGGGACCAGTGCCCACGCGCAGCAGCTTTATTGCTAACTGGGTTAGGGCAGGTGGCGCGACCGGCTACCTGCTGGATGTCTCCACGAGCAAATCATTCGACAGCTACGTGGAGGGTTACCACGATTTGGACGTGGGCAACGTAGCCGGGCGGGCAGTGACCGAATTGAATCCAGGCACCACCTACTATTATCGGGTGCGCACTTATGATGCGAGCGGTCCAGGTAGCTACTCGGATGTAATGACAGTCACGACTGTGGCTACACCTGGACTAATCATTCACGCAACCTTCGACAGTTCTATTACCACCAACCCAAATGCAGCGGCGATCGAGGCGATGATCAACCGAGCCATCTCGATTGACGAGTCGCTGTTTAGCGATCCAATCACGATCCAGATTTTTTTCCGCTACTCAACCACTGCGCCGGATGGCACTCCACTGCCGAGGGGGACCATTTCGCAAAGTGACTTGGTGGTCTACACGGTTCCGTGGAACGATTATGTCAATGCTCTGAGAGCGGATGCAAAGACCACCAACGACAGTGTCGCAAACGCGAGCCTGCCGGGCGCTGCATTATCCTCTAACATCAAACCCTCGAGTGCGAACGGGCGCGCAGTCGGGTTGAACACGCCCCCGGCGATGTTTGCAAACGGCAGAGTCGGCAACGGCGGCCCATACGATGGAATCGTTACCCTCAATTCCGCAATATCGTTTCAGTTCACCCGGCCCACCAGCGCGAGCAACTTCGACGCGCAGCGTTCGATCGAGCACGAGATGGATGAGGTCATCGGTTTTGGATCGCAAGTAAATCTTTCTAATCTCCGCCCGCAGGACCTGTTCAGTTGGTCCTCTGCCGGTCGCAGAAATATCAGATCGACCGGCACGCGCTATTTCTCGATCAACGGTGGCAGCACCAACATCGTCAATTTCAACCAGGATCCGAGCGGCGATTTCGGCGATTGGTCGAGCACTGATTGCCCTCAGGCGCATCCATACGTCCAGAATGCATTTGGTTGTGCAGGACAATCTTCCGACGTCTCGGATAGATCGCCGGAAGGGATCAATCTCGACGTTATTGGTTACGACCTGAATCGAGCGACGCTGGGCAACATTTCTACGCGCGCCTTTGTGCAGACGGACAACAATGTCATGATCGGCGGCTTTATCATCACAGGCGTGGGGCAGAAAAAAGTGATTGTGCGTGGGATCGGTCCCAGCCTGGTGAATTATGGCATTACTAATCCGCTGCAAAATCCGATGCTGGAGCTGCACAATTCCACGGGCGCAGTGATTGCGTCCAACGACAACTGGATCGATGCGCCAAATAGACAGGAGATCATCAATAGCGGACTTGCCCCGCGGAATAACCTCGAATCGGCTATTCTGATGAGTCTCAATCCCGGTGCTTACACCGCGATTGTGCGCGGCGTAAGCGGCGGGATCGGAGTCGGACTGGCGGAAGTATACGATCTGGATCTCACCGCTGGGTCCAAGCTGGGCAACATTTCCACGCGGGCCTTTGTGCAAACCGGAGACAATGTCATGATTGGCGGCTTTATTGTGAGTGGACCCGATTCGGAAACGGTGGTTGTGCGCGCGATTGGCCCCAGCCTGGTGAGTTATGGCATTACCAACCC
>QHNF01000247.1 GCA_003218345.1 Verrucomicrobiota bacterium
GTGCCCTGGCACATGCTGGAGGGCGACCACAAAATTTTTTTCACCCGGACCAGTCTCCGCGAACTCCTCGCTCCCCATTTCTCGCGCGTCGAGGTCTTCTCTTACAGTGAACATCCGTTGCGGACACGGGACGGGATCGCGCTTCACGCGCATCTGTGCGCGGTGGCGGATAAGCGGTAGCACAACCGTCTCGCGTGTGATCGCAAACGCAGCCAGGCGGAAAGTGGCCACGAAGAGCCGCACATGTTGGCTGCCGATAATTCCGCCTGGAGTAAATTTGCCTGTGTTGTGCCTCAATTAATATACTGTCGAGTGTTGCAAACCGCTTCAAATCCCATGGACAGCGCGGAACAGAACTTCGCCGCGAAGGAAGCGATTCTCGCTCACCTCCAGTCTCAGGTGGATCAATTACAACGTGCATTGCGCGCGCGCACGGCCGAGCTCGACCAAGCCGCCCGCCACATTGCGCGACTCGAAGAAAGTCTGCTGAAATTGAAGCAGGCCAAGCGCGAACTGCGGGAGCTAAAACGGGAAAGGCGAGCATTGCGTAGCTCGCCGGAGCGCAGGATCGGTCAGGTTTTGCTCGCGCCTTATCGATTGCCGCAGGCTCTTTTTCGAGAAATCAGAAAACGCCTCGGCCTGCCGCGCTGGCCGTCGCCTCAGCGTTCGAAGACTGAATATCAAGTGTGGTTGGATCGGCATCGCGTCTTGCCTGCCGAAGCGCACAGCATGCGGGAAGAGTCGCGGATTTTTTCCTACCGACCTCTAATCAGCATCATCACGCCGGTTTTCAACACTCCGAGCGCCTGGCTTAGGGAAGCGATCGATTCCGTCCTCGCGCAAGCTTACGAAAATTGGGAGCTGATTCTCATTGATGATGCTTCCACAAATCGCGAGACGCTCGAGGTTTTGTCTCGGCAATCCTCACGCGACGGGCGCATCCGTTTGATTCGCCTTGAGCAAAACGGCGGCATTTCTATGGCGTCGAATCGCGGCCTTGCCGAAGCGCACGGCGAATGGATCGGCCTGCTCGATCATGACGACCTGCTTGAGTCGGATGCGCTTTTCCAAACGGCGAAATTGCTTCAGGCGCATTCCGACGCCGATCTCATCTACTCCGACGAAGATAAATTGACCGAAGAAGGTTTTGCGGCTCCCATGTTTAAGCCTGATTGGTCGCCGGACTTCTTCCTGGCCTGCAATTATCTCTGCCATTTTATCACCGTAAGGCGCGAGCTTGTCCTGCGGATCGGTGGGTTCTCTTC
>QHNF01000248.1 GCA_003218345.1 Verrucomicrobiota bacterium
TGGTGAGGCCAATACGCTGCGCATCGGTCAGAGCATATTTCAGACCTTTATCGCAGGCATCAGTGGCGTGAACGAAGGTGGGACGATCTCGGCAGTCTATATAAATACTGATGGTCAGCTCGGTACACAACCGCCGCCATCCTCGCGACGGTTCAAAAAAGAGATCAAGCCGATGGACCAAACCAGCGAAGCCATTCTAGGTCTTAAGCCGGTGACGTTTCGCTACAAGAGCGATCCCGCAGACGCGGGACCGCAATTTGGCTTGATCGCGGAGGAAGTAGCTGAGGTGAACCCGGATCTCGTAATGCGCGATAAGACAGGCGAAATCTACACCGTGCGCTACGAGGCGGTAAACGCGATGTTGCTGAATGAGTTCCTGAAACAGCATAAGGCGTTCATCGACGAGCAACGCAAAGTGCAGCAGCAAGAAGCGACCATCGCGCAGCAGCGTAGAGACTTTCAGGCAGCTATTGCCCAACAGCGGAAGGATTTCGAGGCGAGTACTGCGACGCAGCAGAAGAGAATGGAATCTGTCATGGCGCTTTTGAACGAGCAGGCGGCGCAGATTCAAAAGGTCAGCGCGCAGATTGAGGTGAGTAAGCCTGCAGCGAAAATAGTGGGCAACGATCCGTAGAGAGGCGAATTGTGGACGTGCTCGCCGCGGCGAGCACTGGAGCTATTGGGTGTAGGGGCGCGTGTCTTCACGCGCACAGCCCAGACTTGCGGCTGAGGACAGACCGCCTCTACACCGACTTCACCGCGCATTCTCAGGATGCAGAAGCTCGCGCTCCGTGTGCATGAGCAACACTGTGTTTGTTTGTGACGGGCATTAACGAAATGGAGCCGGCTGCAGTTGAGCGCGCGATTCTCTTAAAAGGATTAGAGACGTTTTATGCAAAAAGGAATTCTTCGGCCATGTGGCCTGTTAATTCTGTTCACACTGGGCGACTCAGGCGGTGTGTTTTCTGCCGCGGCGCAGGAACCTGCGCACACCCAGCAGAGTCCCATCGCGTCTTTCGCGCCGATCGTCGAGAAGGTCGCGCCGAGCGTCGTAACAGTGTTTACTACTCAAACGGTGTCGCGAACGCTAGCGCCGTTTCCATTTTCCGACGACACGCTGCGCCAATTTTTCGGGGGCCAACTTCCGCGAGGTCAAGGCAAGCAGACGCTGCAAGGCCTCGGCTCGGGCGTCATTGTGAGCCCGGATGGATACGTTCTCACTGCCAACCACGTCGTTTCGGGCGCAGAGGAAATCATGATGGGACTTGGCACCGAGCTTCGCAAATACAAGGCAAAGAAAGTCGGCACCGACCCAGGCACCGACGTGGCGTTGTTGAAGATCGACGAGAAAACTCTGCCAGCGATTGCGTTTGCCGATAGCGAGAAAGCGCGCGCCGGCGATATTGTGCTCGCGATCGGCAATCCATTCGGTCTGCGGCAAACGGTCACGATGGGGATCATCAGTGCCGTCGGCCGCGGCGGCATGGGCATCGTGGATTACGAAAACTTTATTCAGACCGACGCGGCCATTAACATGGGCAATTCCGGCGGCGCATTGGTCGATACCGAGGGACGGCTGCTGGGCATCAATACCGCGATTTTCAGCCGGAGCGGTGGAAACCAGGGTGTTGGTTTCGCGATTCCCGCGAATCTCGCGCGCGACGTGATGCAGAGCCTGCGCGAAAAGGGGCGCGTGATTCGCGGCTACATCGGCACGTCCGTGCAAACGCTCACGCCCGACTTGACTGAAGCGATGAAGCTTAACGAGCAACTGACCGGCGCGCTCGTCGGCGAGGTGACGCCAGGAAGTCCTTCGCAAAAAGCCGGGATGAAAACCGGCGATGTGATTACAGCCGTTAACGGGAAGAAAGTCAGCGATGCGCGCGAGTTGCGTTTGATGATTGGCTCGATGGCGCCCGGCACAAAGGTGCAGATTGAGGTGAATCGCGAAGGCCAGAGGAAAATGTTGGATGTCGAGCTTGCTGAAATGCCTGCCGCTGCGGCTGAGCAAGGTGCCCAGGCGTCCCCTGAAGAAAGTGCGCAGCCTGAAAAAACCACCGTTTCCGGTGGTGTCGCGATCGCGGATATTACCGATGACATTCGTAGCGTACTCAATCTTCCAAAGGACATTCAAGGAGCGGTAATCGCAGAAATTGATGCCGATTCACCGGCCGCCAAAGCCGGTCTGCGCGAAGGCGACGTAATCCAGGAAGTGAATAAGCAGCCTGTTAAAAGTGCGAAAGACCTGGTCGCCATCAGCAAGAAATTGAAACCAACAGAAAAGATTCTGATGCGCGTCTACAGTCAGGGCCGCAGCGGCTACGTCGCGCTGGAATCGAAATAGCATCTGCGTTCGGCACGATACCGAACGCAGCCCGCTGCAAGCAGGCGCTCCGCTTCAAATATCGAGAATCGCCGTGGCTTTCCAGCCGCCGTCGTCTTCCTCGACAGAGAAATCGTGGAGCGTGACCGCTTTAACATCGGCTCGCTGATGATGCCGCTCCGGGTCCAACCGTTCGCCGGCAGCTTTCATTTCCAAGAAATACTTTTCGTCCTTCTCGTCGATCTGCACATCGCGGACGCGCAGTAAAAGGCGCTCGGCGTCTTTGAAGTAAATAAGCTCCTGCAAAAAATCGAAAAGCAACATGTCGACCTTATCGTTGGCCAGTTTGATCTGCCGGGTCTCACGCGGCTCGATCGCGTCGAGATTGTCTATCATCACGTTCATCGTTGCGTCGGCCGCAGCCGTGAACAATTCCGGCAGATTGTGGCCGGTCGCTTCAAACGCGATATCGGCGGTGCCGATCTCTTCGAGATAGTGAAAA
>QHNF01000249.1 GCA_003218345.1 Verrucomicrobiota bacterium
CCCGGGCGCCGCCTGAGGAGCCTGCGCCCGCGCAAGTACAGCGCCAAGCAGGGCGCAGACAGATGCGGCCCAAATTGTAAATGGTGGGGGGCGCATCCATCCGGAAAAATGTCTCATAGGTTAAGAACCGCAGCCCCGCGCAACGGACCTGCGCGGGATAGGCGCCTATATCGGAAAGAAGACGGCAATCGTCAAGACGAGATTTTTCACAGGAACTGACGGTTTGTCGTCATGGATAGGAATGGTTGCACTTTTAGTTCAGAAGTTTGTACCAATTGTCGCGCCGACGCGGTTCGTAACCTGCATCGCTAATCAGCGATTCAATTTGCCCGGCATTTAACCGATATGTTGTGCCTGCGCTGCTCACAACATTCTCCTCCATCATCACCG
>QHNF01000250.1 GCA_003218345.1 Verrucomicrobiota bacterium
CACCCAGGAGCTTTGCACATTGTCGATGTTATCCAGAAAAATCCGGGCCAGCGCTTGTGTCCGCAAGTATTCAGCAACTCCAGCCGTCCGCTCCACTTTCAGGACGGTGTGCCGCGGTTGAAAAGTCCAGCAAATAAACGCGGTAAATCCGCCGCTGCTGTCCTGTTGATCACGTATCCGCTGCAAATGCTCGATACGCTCTGCGATTGTCTCGACATGGCCGAACATCATCGTTGCGCTCGATTTCAGCCCCAGTTCGTGGGCAGTCTGCATTACCTCCAGCCATTGGTCGCTGTTAATTTTCAACGGCGAAATTCTTTTGCGTACCCGATCAACCAGAATTTCTCCGCCGCCCCCGGGAATGGATCCGAGTCCGGCCTTCGTGAATTCCGAAATCACTTCGCGCAGCGGCATCTGGAATGTCTCCGCGAAATGCTGAAACTCCGGCGGACTGAATCCATGAATATTGATGTGCGGATATTTTTCCCGGATGTGATGCAAAAGATCGATATACCACTGGAGCGGCAATTTCGGATGATGTCCGCCTTGCATCAGAATTTGAACCCCGCCCGCCGCGGAAAGTTCGTCGAGCTTTTGGTCGATCTGCTCGAACGACAGCACGTAATGATCCTCATCTTTCTCTGTCCGATAAAACGCGCAGAATTTGCAGTAAACGTTGCAAACGTTGGTGTAGTTGATGTTTCGATCGACGATGTACGTCACTATATCGCGCCCGCGTCCGCCGTAGCTTTTCGCCTTTGCCAAATCCCGCCTCGCGTTCGCCAGGGCACCCAATTCCTCGAGAGGGAATTGGTAAAGTCCGACCGCCTCATCGGACGAGATCCGCTTGCCGGCGATTACCTTTTCCACCAGCGCATCTCGATTTAATGAAACCATCGCCGGTCATTTTATATGACCCTGCGGCCCATTGCACGTAGATCATTCTCATGAAGCATCGTGTGGCAATCGTCGGCGCTGGCGTATCGGGGCTGACGTGCGGTGTTCTCTTCGCTGAGCGAGGATATCGCACCGCGATCTTTGCCAGGGAAACCGGCCAGCAAACAACATCTGGCGCGGCCGCTGCCCTTTGGTTTCCTTATGATGCCGAGCCGGCCGAGAAACTGATTCCGTGGGCGCTCGACAGCTACAGGGCACTCGTCAATCTTAGCCGCAACCCGTCCACCGGCGTTTCGATGATCGAACTGCGCCAATTTTCGCGCACTGGAGAAATTCAGATTCCACATTGGGCGATTCCGCTGGATGCGCGGCCGCTTCCTTCTTCTGTCATGTCGTGCGGAGTCGAGACATCTCTTAATAGAAGGTCTGCGGAATTCGCCAGCGGCTTCTCGCTGAACGTTCCACTGATGGACACGACCATCTACCTCGATTACCTCGCGAAGCGTCTTCTCGGCGCGGACGGATCAATTACAGAAAATGCGCGCTTCGAAAAACTCGAGGACGCCGATCCAAAATTCGATCTTGTGATCAACTGCGCCGGCATCGGCGCACGCACTCTTGTGCACGATCCCGATCTTGAGCCACATCGCGGCCAGGTCGCGATCGTACCGAAGATTGACAACCTCTCCTCCGCGATCGTTTGCGATGACGCACCGCTCATGTACGCAATCCCGCGCACGAACGATTGCGTTTTCGGGGGCACAAACGAGCTAAGTGATAAGCTTGCGGCCGATCCCTCTACAACGGCGCGAATTGTCACCGAATGCAGCCGTGTGCTCAAGATCGACAATCCGCAAGTGCTCGCCGAGCGCGTCGGACTGCGCCCATTCCGCAAGTCAGGCGTCCGGCTCGAACGCGATCGCCTGCGCGACGGCCGGACGGTCATTCACAACTACGGCCACGGCGGCTCCGGGTTCACCCTCTCCTGGGGTTGCGCCGAGGAAATTTTCGTGCTCGCGGGTTTGTCTGGGTAGCGGTCGCCGCGGCGACTTGGTTTTCGGCGTCACGCCGAAACGATCTTTTCTCGAAGGAGCGGTGCATGGCAGCGCGCGCTCTGCTTCTGCATATAAAAACCGACAGAAGAAAAGTTCGTGAACCCGAGACGGCTTCGCCAGCACGCGAGACGAATGCGCTACCCTACGTCAATGCGATGCACTGGAGGGAGCTCACGACGTCATCGGGACCTTTTTCGGCAAAAAAACTTTCGTAATAGCCGGGGCCGAGGTCCCAGTAAGGACCCTTGTAGTAATCATCACGATAAAATCGCCAGACGCCGCTTACGACGATGAGACAACTGATCCGATCGTTCCAGTAATCGCCGACAAAATGGAAACTCAGGTTTGTGCGCGCGAATGCTCCCCTGAAACCAGTGTGATCGTAAAGCACCAGTTCCGGCAGGCGGATTATCTCTGTGACAAGCGGCGCCTGCTCTTTCCCAGCCGCGGAAGCGTGATAACTCAGCGGACCAAGTTTCCATTTCATGTCGATGATGCAGCCGTTGTCCGGCGACAATTCAGTTTTCGGTATTTGTCTCATAAAGCGGGTTCTCCTCTATTTGAACAGATGGAAAGTGCGCTGTCGAGTAAAGAGATTCGACAAAAAGTTTTTGGGATAGTATTGGTCCAGGCCAGCATGAACAGGCTCAGCGGCGGACTTGCGGTTACTGATTTTTTGCCCGCCCGATTACGCCACAGGCAACGCGCGCGCCGGAGTCGCCGGCTGGTTGAGACTTGAGATCGTCCGCTTTCGCGTGAACCACAACGGAACGGCCGATCACCAACTGTTGGTCATTTGTCAGCGAAATATGATGATCCACATACTCTAATTTCGCCTTGCCCGGAGCGGCCGCTTCCACATTTCCCATGTCGCCCACATGCCGCTCGGTTGCGTCGGGTCCTGCATGCGGTTTGCTGGTTGGATTAAAATGAGCGCCAGCGGAGCCCGCATCGGCCGCACCGCAATCGCCAAACTCATGGACATGAAAGCCGTGGTTCCCGGGAGCCAGGCCCGTAATCTCAGCCCGGACCTGCACACCATCGGCGACTTCGATGAACGTTACAGTGCCGCTCACTTTGTTGCCTGCAGTGGGATGAAGCACCGCAACAGCCTTTAGAGGAGCCGACGACTTTTCCTCCGGCGTCTGCGCCTGCCCGGTGAAACCCGCGAACGATAAGAATACCCCAATCAAAGAAGTCTGAAACCAATTCATGATAGCATCTCTATTTCGCAATGGTCGATTAGTCCAGCCGCATCAATTGCCTCGCCAACTACAGGGTCACGGGTGCACCGTTGAGATGAGCATAACTGCGCCACAAGTGGTGAGAAACGATCAGCAGAATTAGCGAGTTGTAGCGGTGCCTGTATCAAGCGCACGGAAGTCTTGATCAGGCGTTCGCCGCGGCGAATGCCTCTACAAAAAATTGCCTGTCGAGTCTCAGACGCGGTCTTTCAACTGCGTTTTGCCGGCGGCGCGCGCGCAATGGACGCAGCAGAAAATTTGTCCGTCCGCTTCGACGCCGTGGCCGACCACCCTGCAGTTGCAGTGCGGGCAAACTGGCGCCAGCGCATGGATCGCGCACTCGAAGCTATCGAAGGTGTGATGCTCCCCGCCGACGATCACTTCAAAGGCTTTGTCGTATTCATTTTCGCAAACTTCGCATGTAGCCATACACAAATCTTTCGCACGCCGCTGCTCTTGCGGTGGTGTCCGCTTATTTGCGCAGTCCAACAAAGTTGGCCGGGATCGCTGATCCTGTGGTGCCTTGGCCTGCTTGGTTTGAAGGGGAAGCTGTTCAGCTTTCTCTGCAGCTATAGCTTGATTTGGAAACTAGAGATAGCGCTGGGAAGTGATAGTTTCCTATGGCAGCCGGCTATGAAAGTACCAAAGCAACTCATCGATTGCTTGAACGAAAACAAAGTGACTTACGAGATTCTGCATCATCCCGAGGCCGTGACCGCGCAGCGGATCGCCCAAGCCGAGCATGTGAAAGGCCGGCATCATGCCAAAGTTGTGATGGTAAAATCAGGAGAGGATCACCTGATGACGGTACTGCCAGCAGACCACCAAATTGATCTCGAAAAAGTCGAGAAAGTGACCGGCAAAACCAGCTCCCTCGACAAGGAAGAGGACTTTAAGTCCTTGTTTCCAGATTGCGCGATTGGAGCAATGCCGCCTTTTGGCAATCTTTATGGCTTGCCAACCTGTGTGGATAAGACTCTGGCGGAACAAGACTACATCGTGTTCGAAGCGGGCACGCACACAGACGCGATTAAGATGAGCTATCGCGATTACGAGAAAATCGTGAAGCCAAAGGCAGAAGATTTGGCGGTCAAGATCCAGCCGATGAAATCGGGATGAAGACTGCGTGGACAGGCTTGGCTCTCTGGCTGCTGTGCACGACGTTGATCGCTGCTGACAAGGTTTCCTTCATCAAAATCGACGGGGCCATCGGTCCGGCGACCGCAAGTTACATTTCGCGAAGCATCGAAGAAGCCCGCACACAGAATGCGCCGTGTCTCGTCATTCAACTCAACACACCAGGTGGGTTGCTCGATTCGACGCAGACGATCGTGCAAAGCTTTTTGGGTTCCACTGTGCCGGTAGTGGTTTATGTCGCTCCCACCGGCGC
>QHNF01000251.1 GCA_003218345.1 Verrucomicrobiota bacterium
GCGTCTCTACCTCGGCGAGCGTCTGACTGCCGGGTGCGTTCTTCGGATAGCCGCCAATGATGCGTCGGGCAGCGGAAAATTCGTCTGTAAGTTTGCGAGTAAAAAGCGTGTAGTTCTCGGTCGCCTCGGCAACAATTTCGGGATTTGGCTGAGGAGCGTTCAAAGAGCCGAACCAACGTTCAAACGCAAGACGCCGTCGAAGCCCGAACTCATGCATCCTTGCCACGGACTGGGTGAGCGGCAGATCGAAATTTGCTACGACCGTGAGATCCTGCTTCGTACGGGTTACCTCAAGCAGCAAAAAACCGGCAAGCCCAATGGTGAGCAGCAACAAGATTATGGCGAGCCCGAAAATCTTTGCTGCTATGGTTTGCCGGAACGGCATAGGACGCGAGCATCTTAGTTCCCGCAAAGCCGTCCAGGCGAGTCAAAAGGATATTGGTTCAAGATCCGCTGGCGACGCTAAGTGTTGAAAAATCTCCTGGTTGTCAATGAGACTCGCTGAAAGCGCGAGTCGCCGCTTGCAGTTCCATAAACGCAGTCAGCTTTTCATCCGCACGCACAACGAAGCGCTTTCCGTGTCGCGATGTGCGTCTGCAATCCAGATCGTTTGTCCGTTGAAATCAATCGCTGAGAGACAACCCCAACCCCAACCGGCTTTGCTCAGATTGTCAGCGTTCAATCGTGAGCTTTGATGGGGCCTTCGATAATCTCGGGTTTCTGAGTAATAAACTTAGACAGATGCTCTTTTACATACTTGGCAGCCAGGTGCACTGACTCATCAGCACCTGCCTTGTCCCTAAAGACGCTGACGGAGGCGGCCTCGCCCTTACCGGTATCGAGCCAATAGTAACGCACAAATCCCTTCGCCTTCTTAACGATGGGCACGAACTCGTCGCGTACGCGGCGGTCGATCTCAGCACTGTCGTTCGGATTAAAATGGTAGTGGCGAATGACGGCGAACATAATACTTCTCCCTTTGCTGGAATTTCCGGTTTGAAACTCTATGTCTGCGCAAGCGATATGTCCGCCGCTGTTTCGTGTCAACCTGAATCGCTGATTCGAGTTCCAGAAAAGCCGTCAACTTTTCCTCCGGGTGCGCAACGAAGCGCATTCCGTCGTCACGATGCGCGTCTACTACGACACCGCCTCCTGTAGGGAGCTGATACGAGTTAGACGGATTGTTTATTGCTCTTCGTTGCGACTAAATCGAAGAGCGCACAATCGTGTTAGAGGATCTACGCTTCGCATTCCGTAAACCTCGGCAATCGCCGTCGTTCACATTGATCCCGGTAATTACGCTAGCCTTGGGGCCTCGGTCTGAACACGGCCATTTTCAGTTTGATCAATGATTTGTTTTTGCACGGCCTGCCATTGCTCGCCAGAACCATCTTAATCGAACTCCCCGCGCTCCTCGCCTGCTTGTTTCCCACACGGGTCGCAAGCCTGGTCAATCCCGTTGATGCCCTGCGCGGGAAGTGATCCAGGCGATTCGATATTCAGCTTTTGAGTGTTGGCTGATTCAACGACTTTCCTGGATTCAATATTCGGCACGTTGGTCCGCGCGGTTTTTGTCAATCCGATAATCTCACGAAGGATCTCCGCTAGCCGCTCGGGGCCGTCGCCTGAGGCACTCATCAATATTGCTGACGCCGCCGAATCAACTTTTTGTCTAGGCTTGCTCTCTCTTATTTAACAGAGCGACGAAGCAGAATCGCACGGCGCAGTTAAATCCCTAGTCGCACTGCGCTAATGGTACCGAATCGAGCCTTCAAGTCCGCAATGCGCGCGGACGGGACCGCTTTCGCCCGTCGCCCTGTTTCCTTACAAATCGGTCAAAATGTCGCGAGCTGAAGAATACGTCTGCTGACAGAAGTGATGAAACAAGGCGTGCCTCGGCATGCCGAAAAGTAAAGAGTCGCTTCGCTGTATGCATGTCTCTCGGCGAATTCTGCGCGACGTAGCTTCCCCAGATAGAGCGGCTAATTTATAATTCAAGAGAGAGTTTTGCGCGGGTTTTCACCGGCTTGCACATTGCGATCTCCTTCCAATGCGTCTCGAATCGAGTCGCATTGTTGCCATTTCTAAAAGCACAGGGGAGATCGTTTGTGACGGTGTCGCAAATGATGAGGGCTGATCGGCCATTTTGTTGGATGCGTCTTAATGTCCAAGGCTTACGAATGGCGCATCAAGCGTTTGGCAAGCGCGACGAAGTTCATCTGAGCCGGGAACCGCAGGCCAACATCGAGAGTTAACGGCAGCGTTATTGGCAGGCTGCCGCTAACAACGCCAATAACGGATTTCGTTAGTTGTTGGCAGCAATTCCCTAGGCGCGTTGCTGCCAACAACTAACGCTCGCTAAGTTTTATGGAACACCATCGACTCGCCGCAGCCAACAATCCGCTGCCCGGCCAGCGTTCGAGACGCAAACGACCTTTCTGGCAATGCAGTCGCGCTAGAATCGTTTTTGATTGCCGGACGGCAAATGATCCGGTTGGCATGATGTCAACGATTCCTATACAAGCTTAGAGCATGGGTATCCCACCCGTTGTCGCACTGCATCGGTATTGGTTGCACGCGAATTTCATGCCCATCCATTTCGAGGAGGAATTAACGAAACAGCCACTGAATTCGCCTGAAAAAGATGCGGGCAGGGACCCGTTCACGTTCTTAGTGTACAAACGGGGGGCGTTCATGTCGCACTGGTACGGATCGCTTTACGTGGTCATAGAGGGATGGAAGCAATTGCAATTGACCGATCCAAAAATAGACCCGCTTATCGCGTCCCCTAATGTGAAACTGCTGAAAAAGTACAGAGACGGCGTATTCCATTTTCAAAGGAATTTTGGCGAAGACCGGTTCAAAGGTTTTCTAAGTTGGCGGATTCTGTCGGCTTGGGTGAGAGCGATTCACTCTGAGTTTGGTCGATATTTTCTTGAACGATACAGCGACTCCGGACAACCCGGAGGATCATCGAGCAAATGAATGTGCTGCGATCAACGCACGTTTACGAAATCAGACCGCGCAAGGATCATCGCGGCTTTGATCTCATCTCTAACGGGCTGCCTTTCGGTCGCCTGTGGTACTTGGAAGTCAGCGAAGCAATCGGATATGCGCAAATTTA
>QHNF01000252.1:0-1542 GCA_003218345.1 Verrucomicrobiota bacterium
AGAACGCGGCATTTGCTCTTTGCTCTCTGGCAGGGCGGCAATAGAGTCGCCGTGTGGCCGAAGACGATCAGGCAGAGGTGCGGCGTCCTCTCCGGTTTTGGCGTCGTGTGATGGCGGGCCTTGCTGTTTGCGCGGCGCTCCTGATCATTTTTCATCGTCCAATTCTGTTAGCGATCGGCCGGCAGGTCGCATTGCGTTACGCCGCCGGGGAACACTTGAAGGCCGACTTTCGCCTCGAAGGCAATCCCTTTAGTAATCTAACAGTGCGGAATCTTCGCGCTTTTGCGGTTGGCCCTTCGGGAATTGAATCGATCGATATCGAGTATCTGTACATTGATTACAGTTTGTTAGGACTCGCGCGACACGGTCTCTCCCATTTTCTCGATAATGTGGAAGCGCGTTCGGCGCGGATTGTTCTAAATCCGTCCAAGGCTTCAGCGAAGCCGCGACCGCCGAAACCAAAAGTTGAATTGCCGAAGCTGTTTCCGGAACGAATCCGACTGGCGGACGCAACGCTCATCATCAGAGGTTATCCGCACGATTTGGTGGCCGAACATGTCGATATTGATCTAAATCCGAACCGTCCGGGCGAAGTGGGGATCGAGAATTTGCAACTGCCTACCGGCGACAGCTGGTCCAGAATTTCCGGAAAGACCTCTTACACGAATAAGAACCTGGTTGTTCGCGATCTGGTTCTAAGCGAGCAAGAGCAAATTCATCTTTTGAATGTCGATGCTTCGCAAATCGACGCCAACACTCTGGCGATCGTTCTCACTTGCGCCATCGGTGGTGGCGAATTGTCGACGTCGGCCACCTTAACCGAAACAAAATCTTCGCTGGATACGAAGATACATGTGGCCGCTGAAAAAGTCGCGATGCAGTCGCTGAACAAATTTGTGAGTTTGCCGGCCGACTCTCTCTCTGGAGAAATCGAGCGCCTCGCCGTTGATGGAGCGGGCGTGATGGATATGCCGCGGACTTGGAGCGGTACGTTGTCGCTGCAGGTGAGCGATGTGCATCGACCCGAAATCGATTTCGATAGCGGCGTCATTGAAGTTTCCGCAGAACAGGGCAGAGCGACTTTGCGGTCAGCCGACATTGTTCAAGACAAGAATGACTTTCATCTTCGCGGGACAATCGAATTGCCTTCAGCCGTTAAGGATTTTGGCCGTACGCCCGCGACACTAGAAATTTCGGGTACTGCGCCTGATCTCCAGCAGCTGACCGCGGGAACGCCTCTGCGATTGACTGGCTCGGCTGAGTTCAGCGGCAAGATCGACATCGCCAACGCGAAGATAGACGCAAATCTCGGCGTGACCGCGAACGCGGTCGGGTTTCCGGACGGAAGCGTTGAGAAGCTGAACGCTACGCTTCGCGCATCCAAGACAATTGCGCCGTCTAACGCTCGGCCGGGGTCATCCCCCCCGTCTACAGTTAAGAGACCGTGGTTTGCAGATCTTCGCACTGCAATGGAGTTCGGCGTATCAAACATCCATTATCGCGATTACGTCGTTGATTCAGCGGAAGGATCAGTGAACGGAA
>QHNF01000252.1:1560-7735 GCA_003218345.1 Verrucomicrobiota bacterium
ATTCTGGGACTCGACCGGTTGGATCTGCGGCGAAATCAAAATGAACTGAAGGTTCGCGGCCACTACCAACTTCCAGAAGAAGTTGGCAAGGCGCTTTCACAGCCCGCGGAATTGGATGTCGCGCTCAGTGCGCCTGAAACCGGCGACTTCTGGGTCGCGGATTCTCCAAACCGATTGAGCGGACCATTGCAAATGGCAGCGCAGATCGAATGGAAACAAAAGATTGCCAACGGACAAATGTGGATCTCCGGGTCAAACCTCAAGATGCGAGATTTGGTTTTCCGGCAGCTAAGTACGCAGTGTTCGATTTCCAACAACGTTGTCTATCTGAACGATTGCAGGGCGCTTTTGAACGATGCCGATTTCGCTAGCACGACCGGGACACTGAACCTCCGTCGGCCTTATCACTACAATGGCAAAGTCTCCGCGCATGTGGCCAATTTGGCGACGCTTCAGCCACTGCTTAGGGCTTCCGGCAATCAGAACCAGCTAGCGGGCTCATTCGCGCTGGATTGGGAAGGCGACGGCAATGCGCAGACATTCAAGAATTCAGGGAAACTGAAGTTCGTTCTGGAGAAGGGTCGTTACGGCGATTTGCAACCGCTTCGAGCGAACATCGATGCGTCGTATTCGCCCGATGGAGTCGATGTGCCGATTATCTTTTTCGCTACGGGCAACATGGATTTTCAGGCAATCGCACAGGCACACGGCGAAACCCTCGAGATTAGCAAGATTCAACTTGATCAGGGCCAGGCGAAATTTGCGGCAGGGTATGTTTCAATCCCGTTGGTGTGGAGAAATCTCGGGACAAACGCTCCGGTATTGCCCTCTAATGGCAAAGTCATCGCGAACTTTCAATCCGAGAACATCGACATAAAAAGATTCTTTCAAGACGTCGGAGCCGAGCCGATCGCAGCTGGGATCGCGAATATTAAACTCGATGCGCAGGGAACAATTGCCGACCTGAACGCGCGACTTGACGTGCAGATGCGCGACTTGCGAAGCGAGCGAATCCCGAAACTCGAACCGGCGACGTTTGATCTCACGGCGCAAGTCACACACGATCAACTGGCCGTTTCGGGAAAGCTACAACAGACCAGGATTCAACCGCTGGAATTGACCGCAAGTATGCCTTTTGACATACCGAAGATTGCTCGCGCGCGAAAATTGCCCGACGAAACGCCAATCATTGCCAAAGCCCGGCTGCCTCGCAGTTCGGTAAATTTTCTTCGACAATTCATGCCCGACGTCGGGCAACTCGATGGCGATCTTGGGCTCGATGTCGATGTGCGAGGAACCATCGGACAACCTGTGATGAGCGGCTCCGGCGACATAACAATTAATGTGGCGCGGACCACCAATGTGACGTTGCCAGCGCTCAACAATTTCAAAGGCCGGCTCAATTTCGCGGGCAACGCGCTAACGATCCAACAATTCGGGGGAGAACTTTCTGGCGGAAAGTTCACGATGACAGGTGGCGTCAAGTTTCCACGATTGACAGAGCCGATGATGGATCTGCAATTAAAGGCAGATAGTGCGCTTGTCGCGCGCAACGACACCCTAACGGCGCGCGCCGATGCAGACATTAAAGTGACGGGACCGTTTGCGAGCGCAAACGTCACCGGGAACGTCGCGATAACGAACAGTCATTTTCTAAAGAACATCGATCTTATTCCCATCGGCTTGCCAGGCCGGCCTGCGCCGGAACCACCGTCTTCGCGGCCGGATTTTTCTTTCCCGGCCCCGCCAATCCGCGATTGGAAATTTGATGTCGTAATTAAAACAAAAGATCCCGTGCTCATTCGCGGGAATCTGGCAACTGGCGGAGCGATTGCCGATCTGAAGTTAACCGGAACGGGATTGCGGCCGGAGTTGCAAGGTTCAGTGCGATTGGAAAACGTCGAAGCCACATTGCCGTTCAGCCGGCTCGAGGTTTCGAACGGATTGCTTTACTTTAATCCGAGCGATTCGATGAATCCGCGGATCGATCTGCAAGGAACATCTGTCATTCGCGATTACACGGTGCGCGTTTATGTCTATGGAACTCTGCTCGCGCCAGAGGCGATTTTCACCAGCGAACCGCCGCTGGCGCAGGAAGAAATTATTTCTTTGATCGCTACTGGCGCCACTAGATCAGAATTATCCGGCCGGGGCAATGTCCTGGCCGGACGGGCTGCCATGCTACTGGTGCAGCAACTTTACCGGAAAGTTTTCAAGAAGGGTGAGCCAACCCAGAGTAACACAGTTTTTAATCGCCTCGACTTGGACGTCGGCACGGTCGATCCCCGGACCGGCCGGCAGCAGGTTAGCGCGCGATTCAAGATCAGCGATCAGTTTGTGCTCGTAGGCGACATCGGGCTCGGAGGCGAATATCGCGGGATGCTAAAATATCTGATTCGCTTTCGTTAAGATGCGGCACAGGGTCATTTTCTGTCTCGGAAGCGTGGCCCTTACATTTGAAGTCGCGGCACAGAGCGCAGTCGATGTTGCACGACCCGAAGACAGGCAAAAAGCCCAACAGGCGATCGTGAAACAACAGGAAAAACGCGCGAAACAAGCGGGCATTATTGAATTTCGCGGTGCGCAGGCCTTCAAAGAAAAGGAACTGCGTACCGCTTTGAAAGAGGAAATCACCACGATCGAGGATTTCGGGTTAAGCCCGGCCCGTGCGGACGATGTCGCGTTTTTCCTCGAAGTTTTTTACCGCAAACATGGCTACGCAGACGAATGGCAGAACCGGTTGCGTCTCGATATTACGGAAGGTCCGCTGTTCACGCTCCGCACTGTCGTCTTCGATGGAAATCTGCGGGAACCAACCGACAAGCTTTTTGAGTATGCGGTCGGACCGACGCGGGAGCGCTATTCAAAGCTGGAGAAAAGGTTGCCCTTCGTTGCGGCTGATATGCAGGAAGGAGCCAATTTGGTGCGCCGGTTTTATCTCGCAGAAGGTTTTCTGGACGCCATGGTCGATCCGCCCCGTTACACATTTCACCGCGAAATCAGTGAAGTGGACGTAGTCATGCCGATTCACGAAGGACAACAATATTTCTTCGGTAGCGTCGCGTTTAGTGGGCATACGATTTACGATACCGAAACACTGCGCGGACAGATGCTCGATCTTCTGCAGCGGCCTTACACTGAGGCGCGTATAGCCGATATTCCGCGGCGTCTCGAAGCATATTTCAAGGCGCGCGGTTATTACGATGTCAAAGTTGTGGCCACCGGTGCGCCGGAGGAAGCTGTGAATGGTCGAGTGCCAGTGCAAATCACCATTGCAGCGGGACCGGTCTACCATTTCGACGGCGTCACAGTTAGCGGTCTCAGCCGGCTGCGTCCCAGTTATGTCATTAAACGTTTCAATAGATTGAATGGCAAGACTTATAGCCCGGACGTTCTCGACGAGAGATTTCGTACGCTGATGCGCACCGGACTTTTCAATGTCCTGCAGATCAAACCCGTCCCTGTCGATGGACATCTGCTGCGGCTGGATATTTCGGCAGAAGAGGCCAAGAGCAAGGAATTCGGTTTTTCCATCGGATACGGCACGTTCGAGGGCGCCATTGCCGGCGTGCAATATCGCGATCGCGATCTTTTTGGTTATGGCAGGCCGGTGACCACATCGATCGAGGTGTCGCAGCGCAGCTATAAAGGCGAAATCTTGTACGAAGACCCGTTTTTTCTTGATACCGATTTTGCCTTCAGAGCTCGCCTTGCCGCCTTCACTTTCGATTTCGATGGTTACTCAAAATTCGAATTGGGCGGACGCTTCGACCTGACTCGTAAGATTACGAAATACGACGAGGCTGGCCTCACCTTCGCGGTTCGGCATGTGAAGATAACCAACGACGGTATAAAGCCGGAGTTTTTGGTGGGTCAGACCGATTATTTGGTGAACACACTCGGGTTGACGAACACGCTTGATATGCGGGAGAGCCCATACGTGACGCCGCGCGGGTTTCTCATCAACAATACATTGGATTTAGCTTCGAACGCGTTGGGAAGCGATATCGAATATATCCGCGGCACGATGCGGGTGGGCTACTATCTGCCGTTTGGACCGAAAGTGCTCACGCCGGGTGTGGTGGAAGATCAACCGGGCACTCCTTTTCAGCGTTGGGTCCAGCAGTCCTCGATCGCATTCGGCGCGCGCGGGGGCATCATTCATTCGCTCACGGTGAGTGGTTCGGCCGAAGCGACCGCCATTCCTATCGACGAACGTTTTTTCAATGGCGGCGCAGACACGGTGCGAAGTTTTGGCGAGCGCGAACTCGGGCCGCACGATAACAAAGGACATCCCGTCGGCGGCGAATTTTTTACGGTATTCAACATCGAATACACGTTTCCGATTCTAGGCGAATTGCAGGGCGCGATTTTTACCGACGCAGGCAATCTATTGCCGACCTCAGAAGAAATCGGTCTAAACGATCTTCGCTATGCCATCGGCGCAGGATTGCGGTACAAACTTCCGATCGGCCCCATCCGCCTAGATTACGGCGTCAATCCCGATCCGCGCCCGGATGAAGATTTCGGTGCGTTCCATTTCAGTTTCGGCTTTGCTTTTTAAACGAGTCCGCCAAACACGCCAAATGACGCCAAAGAATTCCTGATCGACTGCGCGAGCATGCTTGAAATTTTTGGCGTGTTTGGCGGTTCGCTTTTGCTAACGCATGAAAGATCCACCACGAGACCTCGGCGACACTCCGCCGGAGGAATTCCGAAGACAGTTGCACGAACTGGCGGATTGGATTGCCGATTATCGGCAAAATATAGAAGCCGTGCGCGTCGCGCCTAACGATAAGCCGGGCGCGATTTTGGCTGCGCTGCCGGCGCAGCCGCCTGAAAACCGCGAGACGTTCGAGAAAATTCTCGGCGATATCGATCGGCTCATCGTTCCCGGCATGGTGCACTGGGGACATCCGATGTTCCTCGGCTATTTTGGCTGGACGACGACTGCTCCCGGCATTCTCGGGGAAATCATTACCGCGCCGCTCAACGTCAACGCGATGACGTGGCGCACGTCGCCGGCTGCGACTGAACTGGAGACGCTCGTAATTGATTGGATCCGGCAATGGATGCATTTGCCGCAGGAATTTGGGGGCGTCGTATACGACACTGCTTCGGTGGGCGTGATGCACGCGCTGGCTGTTGCGCGCGAAGAAGCTGCGCCATACGTGCGCAAACGCGGGCTGGTCGGTGCGGGTGCGCCGGTGTTTCGCATTTACGCCTCCGAGCAAGCGCACAGCTCGGCGGAAAAAGCGGCGATTGCGCTTGGGCTGGGCGAAGAAAACGTGCAGCGCGTTCCAACTGATACGGCTTTTCGTATGGATGCGAGTGCGCTGCGCGAAATGATAGCGCGCGACGTGCGCGACAACTTTAAGCCGCTGGCAGTCATCGCCACGGTCGGCACAACATCTACAGCGAGCGTCGATCCAGTTCCGGAAATCGTGCGCATTTGTCGCGAATTCCGGATGTGGCTCCACATCGATGGCGCATACGGCGCCGGGTTTGCCATTTTACCGGAGTGCCACTCGCTCACCGCCGGTTGGAACCAGGCCGATTCCGTCGTGGTGAATCCGCACAAGACTCTTTTCGTTCCGCTCGATTTCAGCGTGCTTTACGTGCGCGATCTCGAGAGATTGCGACGTGTCTTCACACTGGTGCCGGAATATTTGCGCGGCGACACGGTCGAGGCGCAGAAAAATTACATGGATTACGGAATCCAACTCGGCCGCCGGTTTCGCGCGCTCAAAGCGTGGATGATCTTTCGCAGCTTTGGCCGCGAGGGAATGGCTGCGCGACTTCGGGAATGTATTCGGCTGGCAAAACTCCTCGCCGGCTGGATCAAAAGCGATGATCGTTTCGAGCTCGCGGCGCCGGTGAGCATGGGTGTCGTTTGCTTCCGGTTAGTTGGTAGGGACGCCGCGCTGCAGCGTGCGGTCGGCGCAGCACGCCGGCCCTACCGTGATGCTTTCCCTGGTGAGCAGAAGATCGAGAAGCTGAACAGCGAAATTGTTGAGCGCATCAATGGTTCCGGGCGCGCGTATTTCACGCAAACAAAATTGCGCGGTCGAACAGTTATGCGGATTGGGTTGGGAAATGTTCTCACGACCGAACAGCATCTGCGCCAAGCGTGGGAAATGATTCGGGAGACAGCCGACGACGTGTGAGAAGAGAT
>QHNF01000234.1:0-3734 GCA_003218345.1 Verrucomicrobiota bacterium
GTAATCGGGCATGGGAATCGTGGATCGAGATTCGTGAATCGTGAATCGTTACACTGTTAGTAGGCGCGGGTCAGCCGAATTTCGATTCACGACTCGCGAATCTCGATTCCCGTCGTTCAAACGATCCGGAAGTCGTGCCATACGCCCAGCGAACAAAGGCGCACGTAAAGATCGGAAAAGCCGACCCAGAACAAGCTGAGCCACGCCCAGAGCATGTGCCGACGATTGAAGCAGCCCACGCATGCGTAGGCGCGATAACAACCTGGCGATTTGGAAAATTGATCGAGAAAGCCGCCAGCCAAATGCCGCAATGAGTGGCAACCATAAGTATAGCCGCCCAGCAGGACGACATTGAACGCGAGCACGAGCGTGCCGATTCCGATCCCGAGTGAAGCTTTACCAGTCACCGGATTCACAAACCAGAGCGCTTTCCAAACGTCGCAGGTCAGAACCAAAATGAAAAAAAGCGCGAGGTAGAGAAAATAGCGATGAACGTTTTGCATGACGAGCGGGAATGAACGTTCGCCAAGATATGTTTCCCGCGGTTCGCCCACAGTGCATGCGGGGGGGTCGGCCCAAAACGCTTTGTAGTACGCGCCGCGATAGTAATAACAGGTAAGTCGAAATCCTCCTGGCGCCCAAAGGACAAGCAGTGCGGGAGAGAAAATAAGCCAGCCCGGCCACCAATCCGGTTTAGGTCCAAACCAGCTATGCGGTGAAGAGCCGAAAATTTCGGGCGAATAAAACGGCGAGACGTAGTTGCCGAAAAAATAATGCGTTCCCTGAAACGCGGCCCAGGTGGAATAAACAATAAAGATCGACAATCCGACAAAGACCAAAAGCGGCTGCGTCCACCAAACGTCAGCCCGCATCGTCTCGCCGAATGAACGCCGCGGTAGCGCTGTCGTCCCATTCATTCGCCGTCGGCTCCTTCTACTGGCAGTTTCGCTTTTTTCCATGCTTCCCAACTGCCTGGAACATTCCAAAGCTCTCTAAATCCTTCCGGCTTCAAAATGCTGGTGGCGATACTTGCGCGATATCCGCTTCCACAATAAACAGCCGTCGGTTTGACACGATCGAGTTCGCCAATCCGTTTGCGCAACTCCGGGAGAAAAATGTGGTGTGCGCCGGCAACTCGTCCTTTTTTCCATTCACCTGGCGATCGCACATCGAGAACCTGAAGTGACGCTTTTCGTTCATTAAGCTCGTGCACGCTCATCTGCCCGATTGTTTCCAGCGGCAATCCGGCTGCATCCCAGGCTTTCATTCCTCCAACGAGATAACCTGCGAACTTCGAATAACCTGTGCGAATAAAAAATCGCACCATCTTTTGGAGATCGTCGTCGCTTTCCACGACGAGTAAAATCGGCTCGTCCGGATCGAGAAGCCAGCCTGCCCAAATTGAGAGAATGGGCGAGCCGCCAATGTTGAGCGCGCCCGGAATATGACCGCCACCAAATGCAAGCATCGTACGCGTGTCCACAAGCACGCCTGCTTTTTTGTCGATCGCTTCTTTGAACGCCTTTGGTGGAAGGGCCTGCACGCGAGGCAGATTTCCAATTATTTCCGGCCCCTTCGCGTTTAGTCTTTTCATAACCGGATAGTACTTTGGAACCGGTGGCGCGGTTTTGATTGCGTAGTCGGTAAAACTTTTCGCGTCTGCGAATTGCAGAAATTTATTGAACTTCCGTTCGTAACCGATCGTGCTGCTCAATCGCGCGCTGATATCTGCGCCGCAGGGCGAACCTGCACCGTGATTTGGATAAATCATGACATGATCTGGCAGGTTCAGATAAAAGTCGCGGAGCGTGTGGAATTGTTGTCCCGCGAGTCGTTTCGTGTGTTTGTCGCCCAACAAGTCTGGCCGGCCCGCGGAAGAAACGAAAAGTGAATCGCCCGTCAGCACCGCCCAAGGCTCATCGGGGTGGTCTGCTTCAGCCAGCAAATAAGAAATGTGCTCCGGCGTGTGGCCGGGAGTATGCCGCGCCGTTATGAGCACTTCGCCGAAGGTGAATCGATCGCCATCTCTTACTTTCTCGGGCGCGAAGCCGTACTTAGCGCCGCCTTCTCCGCTGGTATAAATCCTAGCCGATTCCAGCCGCGCGCAAAGCTCCCGCGAACCGCTTACGAGATCGGCGTGAATGTGCGTCTCGAAAATATGCGTGATGGCAAGGCCTGCTTCGCGTGCCATATCGACGTAAACATCTACATCTGCCCGTGGATCAAAAATCGCTCCGATACCTTCATCATCGTCGCCGAGCAGGTAAGAGAGTTCAGCGATTCCTTCAGTCTGAATGGTTTTAAAAACTAGCGACATCGAAAGGCATTTAACCCGAATGCGCCGCGAACTTCAACAAGATCGAGAATGGCGCTCTGCGTCTCGGGTAGCGCACGTGTCCCGCGTGCTGGTAGCGGCGTCGCGCCGAAACGAACTTTTGTTTCAAGCTCCTTTCCATGAGTGATCAAGCAATCTCAAGCGAAGTTCGCGATCGCGAGGACGCGCTCGCCAGACACGCGAGACGCGTGCGCTACCCAGAATCGAATCAGCGCACTTCGACCGTAATCGGCAGAAGATGGTTGATCATGTAAGTGCCCCGATCGCGGTCGCGCTCGATTGGTTGAGTACGATTCTTCGAATCAGTCGCACGCGCGATCAGGATTTGTTTTCCCGGTTTGGACGGTGTCCGCCAGTCGAATTCCCAAAGACGCCACGCATTTGGCGCAGCCTGTTCGATCGAGTTGACTTCACTCCAGCTCGTTCCGCCGTTCGTGCTGAGCTCGACTTTCGTGATTTCGCCGTCGCTTGTCCATGCCGCTCCGTGGGCGCGGTACACCGAATTTGCGGGGACGATTTCGCCTTGAACCGGCTTCGCGATTTCCGCCTTGATTTGCATTTCGGTTAATGGCGCAAGTTCGACGATGTCCCCTCGCCTTCGCCAATACGCATAATCCATCGTCTGATAATAACCGGTGAATGGCCGATCGGTGATGATGATGCGCTGGAGCCACTTGACTGACGCCATCGCGTACCAGCCCGGCACGATGGCGCGCATTGGAAATCCGTGCTCCGGCGGAAGTTCACTCCCATTCATTTTGTAAGCGAGCAAAACGTCGGCGCGCGCTTTGCTCAGGGGAATACTGCGCGCGAATCTTAATTCACCCGGCGGACTTTTCGGATCGTCGAGCATGCCGCCATCGGCTCCTTCGAGAATGACTTCGCGTGCGCTTGGCCTAACGAGTGCGCGATCAAGCAAGATCGACAATGGAACGCCAGTCCATTGTGCGGTGCCGACTGCGCCAAGTTCCCATTGTACGCCTTTGACTCTGGGCTCGAGAAAATTTCGGTTGTTGCCGGCACACTCAAGCGTTGCGGGAATTGTGCGCGATTCTAATTCGAGCAACTCCTCGTAGTTGATTGCGAATTTCTTCTCGACTTCTCCCTCTACACGCAACCACCACGCATCCCGATCGATCTTCGGAATCGGAAAGTGCGTTCGAACGTAAAACGATTCGATCGGCGTGATAAAACTGTCGAGCTTCTCGAACGGCATCTCGAGATTGAGCGGATTTTCGCCACGCACAATCTTTCCATCGATCAATCTTGGTGAATCTTCGCTCATCACTGATCCTCGATTTCGAAATGCTATTGATTCGGCGAGACGAAAACGTCCGGGTGCGCAAATGCTCCTGCTGCAGTCGCCATCGTTCCGATAAAACCTCGTGGAGTCAAATCG
>QHNF01000234.1:3789-7093 GCA_003218345.1 Verrucomicrobiota bacterium
AATCAAGCGAATCCTGATCTCAGGCTAACGAACAGGAGACTCTCGTGATTGCAGGCTTGACGTTACGCGCCTCGCCCTTAACCGTCGCTATTGCGCAGCTTGACGAGGCGCGATACCGAGCGCTTTCTCGATCGCTGCTGGGTCATAGACCCTGCCGCCCTTGATTACTGTCACAATCCTATTGGTGTCACGGATGTTCTGCGTTGGATCGCCGTCTATGAGCACCATATCGGCAAGTTTGCCAGCGGCGATTACACCGCGATCTTTGTTGACGCCCATGACTAGCGCTGGAGTCAACGTTGCGATGCGCAGCACCTCGGCGGGTGCGATACCGGCGCGCACGTAGAGTTCGAGTTCGTGGTGCAGCATGTAGCCGGCTAGTCCGTCGGTTCCAGGAATGATCGTGACGCCAGCGTCGTAAAGCGCTTTCAACAAGCGCAGCATCGCTGGGAACGCTTCGCGATAGGCCGCCTCCTTACCCTTGGGAACTTCAAGCGCGTCACTCAGCATCAACCGCCGGACCTGCGGCGGAAAACGCGGCGCGATGTCCTCAAGCCCGG
Source organism: Verrucomicrobiota bacterium (assembly GCA_003218345.1). GTDB lineage: Bacteria > Verrucomicrobiota > Verrucomicrobiia > Chthoniobacterales > UBA10450 > Udaeobacter. The sequence goes on from QHNF01000234.1 coordinate 4,350, forward strand.
GCATGACGACGGTCGGATCGCCACAAAACAGCCCTTCAAAGGCGCCCATGGTTGGATCGAGCACGGTGTGATGCCTCTTAAGGAAAGCGATGAATTCACGGACTTCGGGTTTGTCAGGTGGGAATTCACGCGCGTGCTCGGCGACCTTAATGAACCGGTCGGGATTCCGCGTCTCTTTTACCTCCGGAAACAGGAAATTCAGTTCGATAAAATTGATGTGCTGGATTTCGTCGGCACCGCCCTCGACGAATTGCCGCGCTGACATAAAGGCCGGGACGTGACCGCTCACCCGCAGGCCACGGGTATGCGCGCGATCAGCGATAATCGGAACCAGTTCTGGTTTGACGGAGGAATAGATCTTGATCTGAACGTAGCCGTGGTCGGCATACCAATCGACATCTTGAATCGCCTGCTCGGCCGTATCGACGCGCATTTTGGTTGGGCCTGCAAATTCTCCAGTGCCGTCGATAATGCCCGCCTTTAAGACGCGCGGCCCGAGCTCGCTGCCGTCATCGAAGCGCGCGACGCGCTTTAAGAAATTATCGGTATCATTGGCCATGTCGCGCGCGCTAGTCACTCCATTGGCAAGATCGAGCGGGCCATCGATATCGCTGAAGTGCTGGTGATTGTCCCACAACGCGGGCATCAGAAAATGGCCATGCGCATCGATCGTTTCAGCAACCGCGGATGGTTTTATGTCGGCGTCGGTTGCCACGCGCACAACGCGATTGCCGCGCGCGAGTACGCTCATTCCCGGCGTGACGCTAAGATCGCGCGGATCGAACAGTCGCGCATTACGAATGACGAGATCGCTCGTCGGAACGTGTGCGAGCTGATGCGCGAGCCCTCTGGACCATACATTGTCAGCCTCTTGTTCAGCGGCTTGCAACTGCGAGATCGCCGCTTCGTACTGAGCTGGGATAACCGAGAACCAGCTCGATACTGACGCCGCCGTGTTGCCATCGTGATCCAGCCAGATCGACTGTGGCGTAAAGAACAGGCCAGTGATGCGGTACTGAATCAGTTCGGCGTTACCGGATACACCGTTAATACTGAGCTTGCCTGATTCCTCAATACTCACTTCTCCCGCAGGCAACAGTGAGAGCTTGTGATTCGGCGCTTTGAGCAGAGCACGCGCGAGCACGCCAGTGAATTCGGGCGGTGGATTGGCCGGGATATAGAACGCTTCGCCAGTCACGGGTCGCTCACCCTGTTCGCTGCGATTTTTCCAACGCGCCTTGCCGGCCTTAATTTCGAATCGCTCCTCGATCGGCGCTTTCATGTAATCGTTGCCGTGGCCTTCGTATTCGGTCGGCAACCCGACACCGTCGATTTTCCAAGTCGCAACAATGTGATCGCCACGGCCGCGATCATTATAGGAATATTCGACGTGCGCGGTTCCCGCAGCGTCAGTCTGGACGGTTTGCGTTCCAGCGGCATTGCCTTGGATCAGAATCTTGTCGCTGCGTTGTTCCGCTGACGCCTGCGCGATTCCGGTGAAGATTATGGTTAATGCAATGAATAAGCGCATAGTGAATTTTTTATAAAAGACAGACATTGCAGCTTTCTTGCTTCCCATTGAGATGCACCACGCATCCCAGTTGGATTCAAAATTTATTCGCGAAGGGACAATGATAGGTCCCAAATGAGACACACGAGTCTAGATTGAAACGCCCGAAGAGAGCGCTAATACAGCCCGAGCGACTCGACTGTAGGTTCGTCAACCGCCCCGGTTATATCTAATCCCTGGTCGCGCTGGAAGTTTGCAAGGGCCGCTCGCGTTTCAACATCTAACGAGCCTGTTATTGGTCCCGAATAGTAGCCTGCGTCTTGCAAGGCCACTTGGACGTTTGTGATAACCTCGTCGGGTAGCAGATCACCGTAAGTGTAGATCGGCCCGTCGTAATCGTGGTAGGTCTGCAATGGATCGTAACCCCACGCCGGATACCAATAGCTGCCGTCCGGAAAGTAATATCCGTTATTGATGAAAATGATCGTGTCACAATGATTGTGCCACCACTGGCGATCATGCCATTCGTGCGAATGACGATGGCACGCATCCGAATAGCTAACGGGATGATTCCTGTTGTGCCATTTTGTTTTCGCCGGGTCTGTTGGTGATTCGCGCGGGCCTCGCTGAGGTCGCATCGCTGGATCGCGGGTTGTGACGTGCCGTTGAGCGTTTATCGCTCCGAGCGTTCGATTCTCACTTCCGAAGCCACGCCGTTCACGCATTGCCGCCAAGGTCCGCAATTCTCTTTGACGGGTCGCTGGATCAAGCGTGATTGCTTCCTTCTCGCCAATCCGCGCGCTTCGCTGCGCCGTGATCGCTGCAAAAGTAGGATTCAACGATCGCGCGACGGGCAAATTAGTTCGACCGAACATCGACGGCAGACTGGCCGACTATGCGAGGTGTGTATGAGCTGAACGTCCGCGGGCTGAAACTTGTTGGCCTGGAACTAACGTGCGGTGCGATTGATGTGTTCGCCATCGGCCTAGCAGCTGGGGCGACACGACTGGTCGCGGCGCGCGCAGCACCGTTTGGAGCGCTCAGCACGGTCGTTTGTCCTGCAGCCATGCGGACGCCGACCGAGGACATCAGCGCCACTACCAAGCAGAACGCCGAAAATCTAAATTGTTTCATTAGCTGCTCCATGAATTAAACATCACAAACGATTCTTTGTTGCAAGCTTAGGCCGAAAACTTTTCCAAAGCGAATCAACTTCGCTGCGATCTATTTGATA
>QHNF01000240.1 GCA_003218345.1 Verrucomicrobiota bacterium
AAGTGGCGCATTCACAATTGTTACCGCGGCGCCGGCTCCTACAGTGTCGTATAATCGTATGATGTCGCTGGACCGCATGCGGATGCATCCATAGCTCGCAGCCAGGCCGATGTTCCGCTCCTCCGGGGTCCCGTGAATGTAGATGTCCCGGGCGAACGCGTTGACGTTTTGTGTCTCGCGCCCACGCAGCCAGAGAATGCGTGTCACGATTGGGTCGCGACCTGGGGAATCTGGCAGGACAATTTCGCCGGTGCGGCGGCGATCTTTAAATACCGCGCCAAGTGGTGCATTGTCGCCAATTTTTTGCGCGACCACCAGTTCACCCAGCGGAGTGAAACGGCTGCCCGGCCAATCACCGAGACCGAACTTGGATGTGGAGACCGGATAGATGGCCATCAGAGTGCTGCCATCGA
>QHNF01000241.1 GCA_003218345.1 Verrucomicrobiota bacterium
AAAAACTTTTCTGCCGTTTCCGTTGTCGCTTCGGCAATTTCTTCCAGCGAAAGTTCTCGCGCCGCCGCGATGGTTTCCGCTACGATGCGTGTATACGCTGGTTCGCAACGCTTTCCACGGAAAGGAACCGGCGCCAAATACGGGCAATCGGTTTCCACCATGAATTTCCATATCGGGATTTGTGCCGCGACTTCTCGCACGGCTGCGCCGTTTTTGAAAGTGACAATTCCGGTGAACGAAACGAGGTGATCAAGATCGACGACTTCATTCGCTTGGTCGAGTGAGCCGCCAAAGCAATGAAAAACGCCGCGCAGTTTGCTTGTGTAAGGCCGTATAATTTTGAGAGTGTCTTCCCAGGCGTCACGTTGATGGATCACCGTGTTGAGCCCCAGCTCTGCGGCGAGGTCGAGTTGCTGCTGAAATAAACTCGCTTGTTTCGATTTGTAAGCGCCGTCGCGAATTTGCGCTTCAATTTCCTCATCCGTCTCAGTTCGCAACGCGGACATGACCTGGACCTGCTTTTCCTTTGCTACTTCTTCGCTGGGCAAGCGGTGATAATCGAGTCCCGTTTCGCCGATTGCCACCACGCGCGGATTTTTGGCCAGTTCGCGCAGTGGCGTGATTACGTCGTCCTGCGCCTCTTCAACGTAAGTCGGATGAACGCCAATCACCGCGAAAACGGCTGGATATTTTTCCGCGAGAGCGATAGCGCGCCGGCTGCTTTCGATGGAAGTCCCGATAGTAACAATACGCGTGACCCCGGCCTCGGTTGCGCGCCGCAGCACGTCCTCGAGATCATTGGCGAAATCGGAATAATCGAGATGGGCGTGTGTTTTTTCTTATTTCGCGCCACTGTTCGAACTAATGGACTCGATGAATTTCTGATAACGCGGATCACTTCGTAGACCGTCGAGATCGGAATCATGTTTGGCCCAATTCACGAGTTCCGGGCCACCGCCGCGGACCGATCGCTCGAGCATTTCGAAGGCCGCATCGAGATCGCCTAGTTTGGTATAGCCGCACGCGACGTTGTAGAGCGTGAGCGGATCATCGGGATCGATAGCGAGCGCGCGGGCAACCCATTCACGCGCTCGTTCCATATCACCGAGTTCGAAGAGAGCGCCCGCACCCAAGTGCGCCGGCCGGGGATCGTCGGGATGCAACGCAAGTTCGCGCTCGGCAAGTTGGAGTCCGAGGCGCGCGGCCTCTTTACTATCTTTGATCCGGCCAAGGGATCGATAACAATGAACAATGGATGCGAAGGACGACAGATTGGTAATCATCGGGCCTGATCTGAGAGGCGCGTTCGAAAAGATGGGTGGCCAATTCAATTTTTCCTTCCGCGAAACTTGCGCGTGCATAGAAGTAATGCGCCTCAAACAAATTAGGATCCAACGCGATTGCCCTCTCGAATTCGATTTTCGCTTCGTCATAGCGTTGTGCCGCCGAAAGGGCCAGCCCGCGCGAGGCGTGAGCTTCAGCAAGCGTGTCATCCAGGCTCAGTGCCTTCTCGGTTGTCGCGAGAAGACGATCAAGGGGCACGTCTACGCGATAATTCAGATAGAGAAACGAATCGCAATCGGCCATTCCCGCGTACGCGCGCGCGTAGTTCGGATCTAGTGTGACAGCTTTGGCAAACATCTGTCGCGCGATGCGGCTGTAATGTTTCGAGCGGCGATGCAGAAAATCCCGGCCACGCAGGTAGTAGGTGTAAGCTTCAATATTATCGGTCGGCGCCTGCGTGATCGATTTTTTCTCCTGGGGAAGGAGTTTGACTTTGAGCTGCTCTACGATCGCATGGGTGATTTCATCCTGAATTGCAAAGATGTCAGTCAGATCGCGATCAAATCGCTCAGCCCAAACGTGGTCGCCGTCGTCGGCGCTGATGAGTTCACCAGTCACGCGCACGCGCGCACCCGCTTTACGCACGCTGCCTTCGAGAATGTAATTCACCCCGAGATCGTCCGCGATCTGCTCCACCTTTACGGCTTTGCCTTTGTAAGTGAAAACAGTGTTGCGCGCGACGACGAAGAGCCCGGAGATTTTCGAGAGATCGGTAATGATGTCTTCCGTAATGCCGTCGCTAAAATATTCCTGCTCGGGATCGCCGCTGATGTTGTTAAACGGCAAGACCGCAATCGATGGGCGATCTTTTTTCACAACGCTAAATTTTTCCACGCTTGGTGTCTCGAGCAGAACATCATAAACCCGAATCGCTTTCTCGATGTTCTTTAGTTTTTGCTCACCGCGATCTTCGAATTGCAAATCGAGCCGATTGCCTACGTGATCGCGGACCGAGCCTGAAATTGCGATTCCGCCCGGTTGCGCGAGACGCTCGAGCCGCGCTGCGACATTGACGCCGTCGCCAAAAATATCGTCTCCTTCGACAATCACATCGCCCAGGTTGATGCCGATTCGGAATTTGATGCAACGGTTCGAAGGTTTTCCTGAGTTGCGCTCGCGGACCGCGCGTTGAATTTCGACCCCGCATGCGACAGCGTTCACCACGCTCGAAAATTCCACCAGCATGCCGTCGCCAATCACTTTTACGATCCGGCCTTCATGGTCCGCGATCTTCTGGTCGATTAAGTCCGACCGCAAACTTTTAAGCGCGGCGACTGTGCCCGCTTCATCCGCGCCCATCTGTCGGCTGTAACCGACCATGTCAGCGGCGAGAACGGCAGTGAGACGACGTTGACTTACCATTCGAGTATCGTGCTCGCCCAAGTGAGACCACCGCCGAACACGACCATCAGGACATAATCACCGGGTTTAATTCGCCCGGTGCGATTGGCTTCGTCGAGTGCGATGGCGACAGCCGCAGCGGAAGTGTTGCCATAGCGATCCAGATTCACAAACATCTTGTCGCGTGAAATGCGGAGCCGATCCGCGATCGCTTCGATAATGCGCAAATTCGCCTGATGCGGAATGACGCAGGCAATGTCGTCGATGGAAAGTCCGGCTTGGTTGAGGACTTTCCTGGCCGCGTTGAGCATTGCGGTGACAGCCTGTTTGTAAACTTCTTTCCCGGTCATGTGGATCGTTTGCAAATTCAGATCGACGTTTTCACGTGTGATCGGGCATCGCGAACCGCCGCCGGGCATAAACAAAATATCGGAGTACTGGCCGTCGCTACCGATGTGAGTGCTGATTACGCCGTGAGCGCTGCCGCGGTGGCGCAAAACAGCGGCGCCAGCGCCGTCTCCAAAAAGCACGCAAGTATTGCGATCGCTCCAGTTAGTGATCGACGTTAATTTCTCGGCGCCGATCACAAGGACAGTGTCGTGCGTATGGGAGGTAATGAATTGCTGTGCGATCTCCAGGCCAAAGAGAAAGCCGGCGCAGGCTGCAGAAACATCGAGACAAGCGGCGTTGGTTGCCCCGATCTTCTTCTGAACGAAGCAAGCCGTGGCCGGGAACAGCATATCGGGAGTGGCCGTTGCCACAAGAATGAGATTGATTTCTTTCGGTGAAATCTTTGCCTGCTCGATCGCTTTGAGTGCCGCCTTGGCCGCCATGTCGCTGGTATTTTCATCTTTGGCAGCAATACGGCGCTCCTTAATACCGGTGCGAGTGGTGATCCAATCGTCGCTGGTATTGACCATGCGCGAGAGGTCAGCGTTGGTCAGAATCTTTTCAGGCACATAGCTTCCTGTGCCGATGATTGAGACCGTGCGCAGCGGTTTATGGGAGCGCGGGCTCGAGCGAGGCTGTCGTTTCATAGTAACGGCGAATCTCCTCGACAATATGCGGGTTCACCTGCTGTTCAATCGACTCTGCCGCCACCCGCAGCGCGTTCTTTATGGCCAGTGGCGTACTCGCGCCATGCGCGATGATGCAGATGCCATTCACCCCGAGAAGCGGACTGCCGCCGTACTCTTCATAATTCGTCTTGTCCTTAATTGTCCCAATGGCATTCTTCGCGAGGAATGCGCCGACTTTTCGCATCTTTGTGCGCATGAGCTCGTGCTTGAGCCATTGAAACATCGCCACTGCAATCGATTCGCACGTTTTTAAGATCACGTTGCCAACGAATCCGTCGCACACGACAACTTCAACCGGATCTTCAAAGAGATGGCGGCCTTCGATGTTGCCAACGAAGTTGAGCGAACTTGGTTTCAGCATCTTGAAAACTTCCTTGGTCAATTCGGTGCCCTTAACATCCTCGTCGCCGAGCGAGACCAAACCAACGGTCGGATTCTTGTAATGGAGAACATGACGTGAATAGACCGAGCCCATGAACGCATATTGAAGAAGATGCTCTGGCCGCGCGTCGATGTTCGCGCCTGCGTCAATCAAAACGAAGACATTCGTTTCGGTCGGAAGGACGGCCGCGATACCCGGTCGATCGATTCCTGGCAACGTGCGAAGCTTAATCG
>QHNF01000242.1:0-2028 GCA_003218345.1 Verrucomicrobiota bacterium
TGACGAATCCCTCTACGTGGAATTGGCGCAGTATGAATTTCTTTGCCGCCTTATCGTAACTGATGAATCCAACGTCTTGGTGAACTTCTCCCTTCGGGTTCTTTTCCTGCGGCGGATAGACCGACTTATTCGTGACCTGAATGAACTGGTCCCGCAGCGCGAATGCGTAGCTGCGCTCCGCCTTGCCGTCACCGGGCTCGCCGCTGACATCGCCCTCCCAGTTTCCGATGAACGGTCGAACAGGCCACCAGACATCAGCTTTCGAATCATTCGGGTGCGAATCCCCCGCGAACGCAAGGGTTGCGCAGAGCAGAAGTGTTGAAATCAATGAGCGCGGCAATATCGTGGTTAGTTTGGTGTTCATAGTGGGAGCTGTTAGTGGACCGTACTGGCAATTTCAAACATCGAAATTTGTTTCGCTCTCGGAAAAGTCTTTTCCAGCTTTCGTTTGCACTCTCCATACAACGCATCGTAAACCACAAATTCGCGCTCGAGAATTTTGTGATCGCTCAGACCGAGCTCGCTAAAGCCATGCGCGATCCAGCGCAAACCTTCTCCGGCGGAATGCGGATTGTGTGGCTGCGAATCGGCCGCCGGCCGCGCGCACAATTTCGCCCAGCAAAACAAGCGCCGGATCGCTCAGGCCGTATTTTTTCAAAATCGAATTGAACGATACGTCTTGGCCGTTGTGACCGAGCTCACAATTCGGGACGTCGAACACGGTGCCGCTGTCGATCTTCGACCAGTCGGTGTCGTGCGGTAGAAAAAGAAATTCGGCCTGTGGATCAATAAACTGCCGGATGAGCCACGGACAGGCTACGCGATCGACTTTGATTTTTTCTCGAGTGATCCATTTCATAATCTTAAGCGGCGAATTGGAAATATGTTCCAATGCCGGCTGCCCGAGCTTTTTCATAAACCGCGGCGGCGGCCACGGCGTCTTCGATCGCGACTCCAGTGCTGTCGAAGATGAAGATTTCATCGTCGCTGGTGCGTCCGGGTTTTTTACCGGCGACGATCTCGCCGAGCTCCGCGTAAACATCCTCTTTCCGCATCAGACCTCTGGCGATTGCGTGATGCGTATCACCGATGGCGCAACTTTGTTCCAGACTGTCGACCACAACTCTCGCCGAAGCGATTAACGCCGGATCGATTTCGTGTTTGTGCGCATCGTCGGCGCCGACTGCGGCGACGAAAGTTCCAGGCGCGATGTCTTCCTTGCAGACGAAAAATTCGCGTGCGGGTGTGCAGGTTACGCAGACATCGCTTTTCTGAATCGCGATCGACAAATCGCGGACCGGTTCGATGTCGATCTTTACTCGTCCGAAAGTTCGCCGGAGAAGTTTTTCCCAATTCGTATATCGAGATCGAACGCGAAGACTTTCTCGAGCGGCAGAACCGAATGAATCCCGCGCAGCTGTGCTCGTCCCTGTTCTCCGCAGCCGCAAATCGTGGCGACGGATGAATTCTCACGCGCGAGATATTTTGCCGCGACGGCGGAAGCTGCGGCGGTGCGCTTGATCGTGATCTCAATTGAATCGAGGACGGCGAAGAGACGACCGTTTTCGGCGTCGAAAACGGCAATCAGTCCTTGAATCGTTGGAAGGCTGAATCGCGTTCGATTGCCCGGAAAGTTGGTATTGAGTTTGGCGACAAAGTAATTTTGACGGCGCGGTAGAAATCCCGCTTTCACATGCAAGCCACCGTTCGGCGCTTTCAGTCCCAGAATTTCTGAGGCCGGAATTTTTTCCTCGCCTTGCAAGCGAAAAACTTCTTCGACCGCCTCGATGCAGTCGCGAAGACTTAACAGCTCGTCGACTTCATTGCGACGCAACAAGAGTGTTCCTTCAACTTGCATCGGGTCCTTCGACCAACTTGGAAATTTCGGCGCCGGGTGTGACCTCGACCGGCGCCTGGCCGCGACGGAAAATTCTCGCGCCGGTTTTTCCTTTTAGCGTCACCGCCCCATTCTCGATCAACAACCATGCCCCTTCGCGAATGCCGGCGACCGGTGTTTCATTTTCCTCG
>QHNF01000242.1:2122-5671 GCA_003218345.1 Verrucomicrobiota bacterium
GACCAACCGTAATGAGTCGAAAGAGCGCGGCTGGACAATTGGCATGTCCTTAGTCGTTTTGATCGTTGGGCCAGCGACATTGGAGCCGGCGCTGCTGCCGATGTAGGGCGCTCCTTTTTTCACTTTCCGCCGAATCGGTTCGAGCAGCTCGAGATCTTGGAGCGCTTTCAACAAACGAAAGGTGTTGCCGCCCCCGATGAAGATCGCGTCGGCGCGATCAATTGCCTTTTTGGGGTCCTCGGCTTCATGCGCGGACTCGAGCGAATAACCCATCGCCGCAAACCGGGCTTTCGCTTTCGCAGCGTAATCATCGCGATCGAACAAAGCGAATGGGAAAAACAGAACTGTTTTTGCCGGACCGAGGAAAGTTTTGATCTCATGTTCGACGTGATCGAGATAGCCTTGACCGTGAACCGTGGAATTGCTGATCAACAAAATCCAGGAAGATGAGTTCATCTTGTTATATCTATAACTGTTAGTATAGGTATATACTCAGATGCGGGTAAAGAAAAAATTAACCTGGCTGCTCCTTCTTCTCCGGCTCCCGGCTACACATAAGGCCGAGCGCGTCGCGATCTGGCGCAAACTCAAGAACTTCGACCTACATCCTGCCGGATGAACCGGCGCGTTATGAAGCGTTCCAGTGGCTCACTCAGGAAGTCCGGGCGGCCGGCGGCGATGCGACGCTGGTACGCGCCCGCGAAATCGAAGGACTACCGAACGAAAAACTGATTGAGCTGTTCAATACCGCGCGAGCGAAAGAGTACGCGACACTCCGCGAGGTGCTTCGGGCTTTGAATCATCGCCGCAGAACGCGAACCTCCCCGGCATTTGGCGACAAGCTCGACCCGGCCCGAAAACAGTTTCGCGAGATCCGGCAAACCGATTTCTTCAACTGTCCACGGGCCCAGGATGTGGAAATGCTTTTGCGCAAAATGGAGAGGACGCAACCAGGCGAAGTTTCGGTTCCAAAAGTTGCGACGCGAGATTACCGCGGTAGAACCTGGGTCACGCGCCCGCGCCCGGAGATTGACCGCGTCGGTTCGGCTTGGCTGATCCGGAAATTCATCGATCCCCAAGCGAAATTTATTTTTGCGAAAAAAATTTCGGCGAATGGTCGCACTGTGTCGTTCGACATGCTCGACGCTGAATTTTCGCATTATGGAGAAGACTGTACATTCGAGACACTGCTCAAACGGTTCCAAATCCAGGACAAGACTGTCCACAAGATCGGAGAAATGATTCACGATGCCGATCTCGATGACGACAAATTTGAGCGCGCCGAATGCATTGGAATTGACCGTGTTCTCAAAGGTTGGGCGAAGGAAGGATTGCCCGACAAAGAAATCTTGCGGCGGGGCTTCGAGTGCTTCGACGCGCTTTACGCATTCTTGCAGCGCCGATGAATCGTGAATCGAAAATTGTAACGGCAGGTCAGCAGAGTGATTCCGACGCAGACCATCAGATGCCGTCGTGGCGCGAAGTGTTTCTCTACTTTTTGTTCCTCGGCTTCGTCAATGTCGGCGGACCAGTCGCGCAGATTACGATGATGTTTAATCACATGGTCGAAAAGCGGCAGTGGCTAACCAAGGACCGCTTTGTCAAGATCATGGCTTTCTGTCATATGCTTCCTGGCCCTGAGGCACTCCAACTCGCGATCTATGTGGGATATCTGAAAAGGAAGGTTTGGGGCGGCATTTTGGCTGGGCTGACTTTCATCATGCCGGGCGCGGTAGTGATGATCGTTTTGAGCTGGTTGTACGTTAAGTACGGCCAGCTGCCTCAAGTTAATAACGCGCTCTATGTCCTCAAACCAGCAGTCCTAGGCATTATCGCCGCTGGCATCATCAAGCTCGGCCGCGCTTCAATTCGGAATTTTTTTCTGGCACTCCTGCTCATAGCCGCATTCGTAGGAATGCGTTTCGCCGGAATTAATTTCTTATTGATCCTCCTCATTGCAGGTCTGTTGAATCTGCTGATCGAGGAAGGTTGGCCGCTTCTAAAAAATACTGCGCCGACCCTGCCGGCGGCAATTGGCGGAATCGGTCTTCTGGTTCCGTTTGGCGATTCGCGTTTATTCCAGATTGCGTGGTTGTTTCTTAAAACAGGACTGCTGAGTTTTGGCGGCGCGTATGCGTCGCTTGTCTTTGTGCAGCGTGGCGCAGTTGCGCAGTATCATTGGCTCTCAGATGGTCAGTTGCTGGACGGCGTCGCCCTTAGCGTCGCAACGCCTGGGCCCTTTATGTTGTTCACCACATTCGTGGGCTATCTGGTCAGCGGAATTGCTGGAGCAGTACTCGCCACCTTCTTTGTGTTTTTCCCGTCGTTCGTCTTTGTTCTCGTCGGTGTGCATTACATCGAAAAAGTTCGCGAGAATCGCAGGATTCAGGCATTCCTCGCGGGCGTGAGTGCCGCAGTTGTTGGTGTCATAGCAGTCGTGTCTCTCGATCTAATTCCCCAAGCGCTCGTTGACTGGCCCGCTGTCGGTATCGCGATCGCTGCTTTTCTTCTGATCGCCTTGCTGAAGCGCGATGTTGCCTTGGTAGCTATTGGAGCAATGTTCGGCGGAATCATTTACTCAACTATTCGCGTGCTCGCGTGAGAACTGTAGCCCGGATCGCTGATCCCGCCCGCGGCACGTCTTCCTACGCGTGATCGCCAGAATCATCGACGCTGGCTACAATTGCGTGGACGCGAAGGCGGCGAAGAGGTCATTAGGAACAATGCCGCTTCGCCGCGCTTTGACGTCGCGTTTAGGAACAACGCGATCTCATCTTTCGATTAGTATTTCTCGCCTTTTGCTTTGTGCTCCTTGGCTTCGTTGTGTTTGCTTAGCACTTTGCCATTCGCATCCATTTCAACGCCTATCTCCTTGCCATTCTTCTTAATTACAGCTTCGAAGTTGGCGCCTTCCTTCTCCCAGCGGACTATTGTTCCGCCTTTGGCTTCGGCTTGGGCAGCCTGCTGCACCGCAGCCGGTACATCAGAACTGTTGATGGTCTGTTCTTCGTGTTTTTCTTCCTTCGCTTGTGCAGTTACGCCGAATACCAAGCCGGCGCTTACCGCTGCTACTGTGAATAGGTTTTTCGTTTTCATGTCTGTTAAGTTTTGACTATTGGCTTTTCAGTATTGTTCGAAACTGACCGCTCATTGGCGCGCAAAAAGACTGCAAAAAAACGAAGTCTCAGCCGATCAGCACCGCATGTCAGGCAGAACCCGACAAGCGAGCGCACTCCGCTTGGTAATTTTCAATTAATTTCAGGATCTTGGATTGAAATGAATCCTGCGCCGCGTACACCGCACCGATGGCGTCGGCGAACGCCTTTTGCTCGAGCTCTTCCTCGATGGTCAAGCTGAGTTCGGCGAGTTTTTCGATGTTCGCCCGCGAGTGAAATTCCAACTCCTTCAGTTTGGACAGAACGGCAAGCGATTTCTCCAATTGCGCTGACTCTGCTGGTTGCGCGGGCTTCTCAGCTTCGGGCTTAGGAACAGCGCTCTCCGCGGCAGCAGGCTCTTTCTTATTCTCGATTTCGGCCTTCTTAGGCCGCT
>QHNF01000243.1:0-1933 GCA_003218345.1 Verrucomicrobiota bacterium
AGCCATGGCAAAATATCACGGGCACTCCCTTCGCATCGCCGTATTCTTCAAAAGCCGTCACGGCACCGTCTTGGAGTTGAACAAGATTTTCCCTACTCATCTCGAACAGCGGGCAACCCTTTTTAGCGCTTGTATTGCAAGCCTCCAATCTGTAGTCCACAGTGTAGTGCGAACAGGGCGCTGTGGCCTCTCGCATTATTGGTTATGAATGATTACTCACAACCTCGCGCAGGAAAGATCTCGGTGCACGGAAATGGGCTTGGCGCGCCGTCACCGGAGGAGGCGGAAAAACGCGCGAGGGAAATCGCGATGATCGACGAGCGCAACCCTGATGAATTTACCGACGCGGATTGGAGACAGGCGCGTCAGGAATTGATGGGCGCAGAAAATAATAAGCCCCCTGAGGAAACCCCCGATAATGCCGATCTTACGGAAGAGTGGGCTGTGGTCGCTAGCTCTAAGGGTCACCGCATGCCACGTCCCGGCACTGAAGAAGAGGAAACTGTCGGCGAGCATCTCGTGATCGATGGCCTGGAGGAAGCGGCTCACGACCAGATGCTCGAGGCGCGCCGGGAAGAACTCGAACAAGAGGGAGAAATTTCTTGAGCCCAGCCTCAGCCGAGGCCGCCATCGACACGGAGGCGGCCAAACGATCTCGTTTGGAACCGAGCCCAGCGCGCGTTGAACGCTTGCTTGCTCGTTTTCATCAAGTCAGAAATTTCACCGATGCACTGTGTTCAGGTCTTGAACCAGAAGATTATGTCGTCCAATCGATGCCCGATGTCAGCCCGACTAAGTGGCACCTCGCCCATACGACCTGGTTTTTCGAGACGTTTATCCTAAAAAAGTTCGTTCCAGGGTATCGCGCGGAAGTTCCGCAGTACGCTTACCTTTTCAATTCGTACTATAACGCTGCTGGTGATATGCACCGACGCGATCTGCGCGGATTAGTTTCGCGCCCAACAGTCCGGGAGGCGCAGCGCTATCGCGCGTCGATCGATTCGCATATCGACAGTCTGCTTTCCGATGCTGGCGAGAAGCTACTCAATGAAATCGAGTCGATCCTCGTTCTCGGTATTCATCATGAGCAACAACATCAGGAACTGCTCATCACAGACATCAAGCACGTGTTCGCGCAAAATCCGCTCTATCCCGTTTTCCGGGAACTCAAGATCGATATCGCTTTGCCAAAAACTGCGCCTATCCAGTTCCTCGATTTCGAAGAAGCAAACGTTGAGATCGGACATGACGGCCGCGGATTCGCTTATGACAACGAAGGCCCGCGCCATCGCGCATTGGTTTCCGCATTTTCTCTCGCTTCGCCGGCGAGTATCTCGCGTTCATCGAAGACAACGGTTATGCGCGTCCGGAATTCTGGCTATCGCTCGGGTGGATGACGGTCAACGAACGACGTTGGCAAGCGCCGCTTTATTGGACGAAACGCGATGGGACCTGGTGGCACTTTACACTGTCAGGTTTTCATCCTGTCGATGAATCCGAGCCAGTGACGCACGTGAACTATTTCGAAGCCGACGCGTATGCAAACTGGACGGGCGCGCGCCTCCCGACAGAGTTCGAATGGGAGCGCGCTGCGTTGGATTGCCCGGTCGAAGGACATTTTGTCGAGGATGAAAATTTCCATCCGCATGCATTGTCCCCTTCTGGAAATGATCGATCCGCTAGCGGACAGATTCGCCGTGACGAACACCTTCACCAAATGTTTGGCGACGTTTGGGAATGGACGCGCAGCGCCTACTCGCCCTACCCCGGTTATCGTGCGGCGCCCGGCGCACTTGGCGAATACAACGGCAAGTTCATGTGTAACCAATACGTTTTACGCGGCGGCTCCTGCGCCACCTCGCGCAGTCACATTCGCCGGACGTATCGCAATTTCTTTCAACCGGAAAAACGCTGGCAGTTTACAGGAATCAGG
>QHNF01000243.1:1950-8342 GCA_003218345.1 Verrucomicrobiota bacterium
ATCCGGTAGGGCGCGACCGCGGGGCGCGCACCGAACGATAATGCCATAATGACCGCCGACTCAGTAACGGCCCTACAACCTGCCTCTAAGATTCGGCAGGCAAGTTCTGATTTCTTCTCAGATGTAATCGCCGGTCTTTCCAGCGATCCGCGCACGCTTCCCTGTAAATATTTTTACGATGAGCGCGGCGCTTCCTTGTTCCAAAAAATTTGCGAGCTGCCAGAATATTACATCACCCGGACCGAGATCGACATTCTCGATCGAAATCGCGCCAAGATCGCCTCGCAGCTCGGGCCGAATATCGAGTTGATCGGACTCGGCACTGGCGCCGGCACCAAGACGCGGATTCTCATCGAAGCGCTCTTAAAGCCTGCCGTCTATATCCCGGTCGATATTTCTGAAAAGCAACTGCGTAAATCTACAGCGCTTTTCCACAAAATTTTTCCGAATCTGGAAGTCCTGCCGGTCTGCGCCGATTACTTGCAACCTGTCGCGCTCCCCTCACCGCGCCGCAAAGCTGCACGCAACGTTGTTTATTTTCCCGGATCGACCATCGGCAACTTCGAGCCAACTGAAGCCATGGAATTTTTGCGCCGCATTGCCAATGTTTCTGGTCGAAGCGGCGGCCTGCTCATTGGCGTCGATTTGCGGAAGGATCGGCAGGTGCTCGAAGCCGCTTACAACGACAGCGCTGGCGTCACTGCGCGGTTCAATTTGAATTTGTTAGCCCGGATCAACCGCGACCTCGGCGCGGATTTCGATCTGAATCATTGGCGACACCGCGCAGCCTACAATCCAAGCGCGGGTCGCATCGAAATGTATCTCATAAGCGAGATCGATCAGCTTGTTCACATCGCCGAACGAAAATTTCATTTCCGTTCAGGCGAAAAGATCATCACCGAGTTCTCTTATAAATACGCGCCGGAAGATTTTGCAGCTCTCGCCCGCGAAGCCGGGTTCGAGTTTGTTCGAATGTGGACTGACGATGCGCGTCTGTTTGGCGTTTTCTATTTTGTAGCAGGGTAGCGCATGCGTCTCGCTTGCGGTCTAGCTAGAAACGCAAGCCGAAGCCTTGCGCCACCTTAAATGAGCGCGCTGGTTAAACTCGCCGATGTCAGCAAGCGCTACGCGGGCGCGCAGGCGCTTCATTCCACGAATCTTTCCATCGAACGCGGCAAAACCACGCTATTGATCGGGCCCAGCGGTTGCGGCAAGTCGACGTTGCTGCGGCTTATGATTGGGCTGATCGCTCCCGATTCCGGCACGATCGCTTTTAACGACTTAACAATTACACCGACCAACATCGACAGCCTGCGGCGCCGGATTGGTTACGTTATCCAGGAAGGCGGTCTGTTTCCGCATCTGACCGCGCGCGCCAATGTTCTCTTGATGGCCCGCTATCTTGGGAAATCCCAGGAGGAAATGCAAAGCAGGCTCATGGAATTGTGCGAGCTGACGAGATTTTCTGACACTCTGCTCTCGCGATATCCCGTCGAACTTTCCGGCGGTCAACGGCAGCGCGTGAGTCTGATGCGCGCATTGATGCTTTCGCCGGAGCTGCTGTTACTCGATGAACCGCTCGGCGCCCTGGATCCGCTGGTGCGCGCTTCTTTGCAAAAAGATCTCAAAGAAATTTTTGCGCGCCTACAGCAGACAGTACTCTTCGTGACCCACGATTTAGGGGAGGCGATTTATTTCGGAGATGAAATCGTGCTCATGAACGAAGGCCGCATCGTGCAGAAAGGTTCGGCTTCCGATCTCCGCGAAAAGCCAGCCGAACCCTTCGTGTCGGAATTCATTAACGCGCAACGCGGGGTCGTGCTGACGTGATTTTGCCTCGCCCCATGCTGGTAGGGCGCGACCGCCGGGCGCGCCGGGCACTTCCACTCTGCTGGCTGGCCCTTTTATTTGTCATGTTTCTCGCAGCTGTAATCTCTGCATCAGCAAATCCCATCATCATCGGCTCAAAGAAATTTACCGAGTCATATGTGCTGGGGGAAATTGCGAAGCGCACACTAAACGATGCCGTAATTCCCGCTGAACATCGCCAAGGTATGGGCGGCACGATTATTCTCTGGCAAGCACTGCAGGGCGGACAAATCGATGCCTATCCGGAATACACAGGGACCATCGCGCAAGAGATTCTGAAAACGAATCGGCAATTGTCGCTCAATGAGATTGGCGATGCGCTTGCAAGATTCGGCGTCGGCATGACGAAACCGCTCGGGTTCAACAATACCTACGCGCTCGTGATGCGCCGCAGTGAAGCACAGCGGCTTGGACTGCGCACAATCAGCGATCTGCGAAAACATCCCGAGCTCAAGATCGGATTAACCCACGAATTTCTCGATCGACAGGACGGCTGGCGGCCGTTGCGCGAGCGCTATGGTCTGCCCCAAAGAAACGTGATCGGGATTGATCACGCACTGGGTTACGCCGCTCTCGCCAACGGCTCAATCGATGTGAAGGATGCTTACTCTACGGACGCAAAGATTGCCGAAAACGATCTCGTCACGCTCGAGGACGATCTTGGTTTTTTTCCAAAGTATGAGGCGGTGTTCTTGTTTCGGTTGTCCATGCGCCCCGATGCGATTGCCGCATTGCGCCGCCTGGAAGGAACGCTGGATGAAAAACGAATGATTCGCCTCAATTTGGAAGCGGAGCGCACAAAAAATTACACGAGAGCTGCAAACCTATATTTTGAAGACGGCGCTAAATCGACGGACACCATGGGCGAATCCTTTCCGCAGAAGCTCGCGCGCTGGACACTTCGGCATCTGCAACTGGCTGGATTTTCGCTGCTGCTTTCGGTGCTCTTCGGCATTCCGCTTGGGATTCTTGCAAGTCGCGGTGGACCGATTGGCCAGAGTATTCTTGGCTTTGCCAGTGTTGTGCAAACGATTCCATCGCTGGCCTTGCTGGCATTGCTTGTCCCTCTTCCCTTTTTCGGAATTAGCGTCCGCACAGCCATCACCGCCCTTTTCCTTTACGGATTATTGCCGATCGTGCGCAACACTGCGAGCGGTTTGCAGGACATTCCGCGATCATTGCGCGAATCCGCCATTGCGCTGGGACTCAGCCCCATCATCCGGCTCTGGCAAATTTATCTGCCAATGGCATCGCGCTCGATTTTATCGGGAATCAAGACCAGCGCCGTGATCAACATCGGCACCGCCACGCTGGCTGCGTTGATCGGAGCCGGAGGTTTGGGCGAGCCGATCTTGAGTGGCCTCAACCTGAATGACCACGTAACAATTTTAGAGGGCGCTATTCCCGCAGCGTTGCTGGCGCTCCTAGTACAGTGGCTTTTCGATTTGCTCGATCGCGTCTTGATTCCGAAGGGGCTACGAATCTAGAGTAGCGCAAGCGTCTCGCCTGCGTGTGAGGTTAGGTCGCAAGCTGGGAAGCTTGCGCTACATTTGGCAATGCCAATTGCGTCGATCAATCCGGCTACGGGCGAAAAACTGAAAGAGTTTTCTCCTTTCGACGATAGCGAAATTGAGAAACGACTGAAACGCGCCGAAAGCGCATTCAGGAAATATCGTCGCGTTGCATTTAGCAAACGCTCGGAACTTATGGGGGCGACGGCCGAGTTGCTGCTGCAGGAGAAGGACAAGCTTGCCCAGATTATCACCCTCGAAATGGGAAAATTGTTTCGCGCATCGGTTGAAGAAATCGAGAAATGTGCGCGCGCTTGTCGCTTTTACGCGGAGAATGGGGAGCGACTTTTAGAAGACGAGGCTGCGCAAACTGATGCCGCTCGAAGTTACGTGCAGTATGAACCGCTCGGACCGATTCTGGCGATTATGCCTTGGAATTTTCCGTTCTGGCAAGTGTTTCGATTTGCAACGCCAGCTCTAATGGCGAGCAACGTCGGGCTGTTGAAACATGCGTCGAATGTTCCGCAGTGCGCCCTCGCCATTGAACAAGTCTTTTGCCGCGCCGGATTCGATGACGGCATTTTCCAAACACTGCTCATCGAGCCAGAACAAGTCGAAAAGGTAATTGTCGATCCGCGGGTGAAGGCAGTGACACTGACGGGCAGCGAAAAAGCAGGAAGCGCGGTGGCAAGCACAGCCGCACGCGAGATTAAAAAAAGTGTACTCGAGCTCGGTGGCAGCGACGCGTTCATTGTGATGCCGAGCGCGGATTTTCAGGGTGCTCTGACCATCGCGATCAAAGCTCGCACAATCAACACCGGGCAATCGTGCATCGCAGCAAAACGACTTTTTATCGCGGACGAAATTTACGATTCATTTCTCGAAGAGTTCGTTGAACGCATGCGCGCACTCAAGGTTGGCGATCCCATGGATCCAACCACTGAGATTGGTCCGCTCGCGACAGAACAGATTTTGCAAGGTGTGCATTACCAGGTTCAGAAATCGATTGCGGCAGGAGCAAAATTATTAACTGGCGGAAATCGCATTCACGGCTCCGGATTTTTTTTCGAGCCAACCGTTCTGGTCGACGTGCCGAAAGAATCGCCAGCCTACCGTGAAGAAGTCTTCGGCCCAGTCGCATCTATGTTCCGAGTGCGCGACGCAGCCGACGCTGTCGCGATGGCAAACGACTCGACGTTCGGCCTCGCCGCTAGCGCATGGACTAACGAGCCCGCAGAACAGGAACTCTTCACATCTGCGCTGGAAACAGGAATGGTTTTCATCAACGCAATGGTTGCGTCCGATCCACGTTTGCCGTTCGGCGGTGTCAAGCGTTCCGGGTTTGGCCGAGAACTCGGCGCCGCCGGAATCCGCGAATTTACGAACGCGAAAACGATTTGGATCTCATAGGGTGACAGCCGGCGCGCTGCACCTTATTTCTTGGCGCAGAGAGGGAACCGAAGGTTTTTTGCAAAGCGGACGCCTGTTCGCGAATAACCAAGCGCTTCATAAAACTGGTGCGCCGCTTCGCGTTCGAATCGCGTCGTGAGAGTTATCCGCGCGACGCCTTTTCTTACGAAATCTTTTTCGGCTGCGGTAATAAGCGCGCGGCCGACACCGCTTCGTCGCTGTTTGTTTGAAACTACCAGCGCGATAACTTTTCCGGAACGATCGTTATGTTCGTGGCTGACGTGCGTCAGTGTGCCAATCATTCCGCAAAGTTTATTATCAATCTCGGCGACAATCGTGCTATAGCGCGGATCGCTTAAGATCGATTTTAGACGCTGACTCATTTCGGCGGTGGTGGTTTCGTAGCCGAGCTCGCACATCAGTTGCGCCAGCACTGCGGCATCGCCAGGCTGCGCGTGACGAATTGTAAGATCGACATCTCCTTCCAGCGGCATTGGTGGATCGGCCTCTCCTGCCCGCAATGCTTCGCATAGTGATGCAGGCGGGCCCAAGACGATGTTAAAATAATGCGGCTCCGCCGCCATTCTTTACCAACGCGCCGAGGACAGCGCCTTCCATCACCCCCCCCGCCGGCTATGTGGACATTGAATTAGCCGGTGGCGCCGTTAATTCCGACGAAGCCTTCCCGTTCCAAATGCAAAATGATCTCTTGGGCAGCTTCCTCGGGTGACAGCTCGGCTGTGTCCACCGTCACTTCGGCGTCAGTCGGCTCTTCGTAGGGATCCGATATTCCGGTAAATTCCTTCAAGATCCCGGCACGGGCTTTCGCGTAGAGGCCTTTTCGGTCGCGCTGCTCGCAAACTTCTACCGGCGTGGAAAGGTGCACTAGGATGAAGCCGCCAAATGGGTCGATCATTGCCCGCACGTCCCTGCGCGTGGAATCGTAGGGCGCAATCGGGGCGCAGATGGCAATACCGCCGTTTTTCGTGATTTCGGAGGCAACGTAGCCGATGCGGCGAATGTTGATGTCGCGGTGTTCCTTCGAAAAACCGAGCTCTGAAGAGAGATGTTTGCGCACGAGATCGCCGTCGAGCAGTGTCACCGGCCGGCCGCCCATTTCGAGGAACTTAATCATGAGCACGTTGGCGATCGTCGATTTACCTGCGCCGGAAAGACCGGTAAAAAACACAGTCAACCCTTGTTTGTGCCGCGGCGGGAAGGTACGCCGCAGTTCGCGCGCGATTTCGGGAAGGGTGAACCAGGCCGGAATCTCGCGGCCGTCGTTTAGCCGTCGCCGCAATTGTGTGCCCGAGAGATTGAGCACGCGCGAGTCCGGCGGCACTTCGTTTTCGGGGAAATATTTATCCCGGTCTTCTACATAGACCATCATCTGGAAGGGCACCATCTCGACACCGATCTCGGCTTCGTGTCTGCGGAACAACTCCTGCGCCTCGTACGGTCCGTAGAATGGCTTGCCATCGGCATCGTTGCCTGGCCCCGCGTGATCGCGGCCGACAATAAAATGCGAGCAGCCGTGATTTTTTCGAATGATCGCGTGCCAGATCGCTTCCCGCGGTCCGCCCATGCGCATGGCTAGCGGCA